>CAKZLT010000252.1 GCA_937127195.1 uncultured Saprospiraceae bacterium | reverse complement strand
CGTGTGATGATGGTATTCAAAATGGCGATGAAACGGAAGTCGATTGTGGTGGCGCAAACTGCGATGCCTGTACTGCTCTTCCTGTTGAATTGGTTTCATTTACAGGTCGTTTAGTCAAAGAAAGTACTTTATTAAAATGGGAAACGGCACTTGAAGAAAATACGAAAGGCTTTGAAATTGAGAGAAGTCGAGATAGTAATCCCGATATCTATCGTGGATGGGAAAATATAGGATTTAAAGATGCGAACAACGTTGGAAGTCGTTATGAATTTTGGGATAATTCTCCTTATAACGGTAATAATTATTATAGATTAAAAATTGTAGATAATGACAATAGCTTTGAATATACCAATATTGTTACCGTATTTTTAGAAACAACGAGCTCAACGCTTCGTGCATTTCCAAATCCTACAACTGGCGTATTTACAATAGAAGGAATGGCTACGCCAAATACTTTATTGGAATTAGAAGTTGTTGATGTATTAGGTCAAACGATTTGGGAAGGCAATACAATGTCAGATAGTAATGGTTCTATCTTGCAAATGATTGGTATTGGTCGTTTTGCAGCAGGAATGTATTATTTGAAGTGGAATGATGGTGTTAATGTTAAGACATTGCCAATTGTGAAAGCGAAGTAGTTTTACTTTTTGAACATTCACAAGAGTTTTATATGTCGTTTAAAACGAAAACATTTCTCAACACTATTTCCTGTAAGTCAAATAGTGTTGAGAAATATTAAATTACATTGCTGTTTTAAAATTTTGAAACTCAAATTCAATAGCTTTTTGATAAATCTGCATCGCTAAATTTTCATCAATTGAGTGATTTTTCTGATAAGCGGATAAAAAATTACCCATCGCATAAGCGCCATCGAAATAATCATTTCCAGTAATCCACGAAGCATAAATATTTCCAGATGTATAAGATTTTAATTGGTCAGCTATCCAAGCCCATAAATATTCACATGGAAGCATAGCCACCAAAGTATAAATAGGTTCATTTTGTGAAGCTACTGATGTTTCAAACTCAGAATACTCTTGACATACTTTCGTTGGGACAACGCTTGAAGCATCTTTTATATGCCATGTTTGCGAAAAGGTGTCGTTATATTTAGCATAGCTATCATGCTTTTGTTTTAAAAATCCTCTAAGAATTGGATCAGTTGCTCGGCTAGAAACATTGAGATAATCTTCTGCTCCATTGAAACAATAATAAGCGTCATTTACATTGAAAGCACCAAATGTCGTAGGTGATAATGTTCCTGTTTTTATACCTTGAATATATTCTGTATTTAAAGCTTGTTCAGCAATATCTTTACAATCATTCCACATTTTCCAAAAAAGCGAGTTTTCAGCAGGAGATGTTTTAGGAATATCATTTTTGTTTAAAAAATCAGTTTCTAATATTACTGCTCTGTTATTTTTCATATTGATTGAATTTAGTTATACACAATAATAGAATCCTTTCTCATTAAAATCACTTCACAACACAAAATAAGGAAAGGATAAGACAATTTGGAATTCTAGGGAAAAACTAAAAAACTTCTGATTGTAATGTTTTGCAGGGAAAGGTCAAAAAACTCTGAAAGAGTTGAATATGAGGTTTTATAATCACTGCAAAACGTTACAATCAAAAAAATTTAATTTTTAGAGAACCTTTTCGCTACCTCCTATCTATGTACTAATAGAAACGCAATTTAAGATTTTAAATGAACGACCAATTACTAATAAAAAAGGCAAAAAAAGGCGATAAATCCGCTGCCCATCAACTGTATCTGTTGCATGAATGGCATTGGTTTCGTATTTGTCTGCGATATGGTAAAAACAGGTCTGAGGCTCGTGATATTTTTCAAGAAGGTGCGGCAAATATTTTTAAAAACTTAAAGCAATTTAATTCAAAACGTGGACAGTTTCAAAGTTGGTCAAATAGAATTATGGTGAATACGGCTTTGAAATATTTGAAACAGCAACACAGACAACAGCCATTTGAGAATTTAGAAACGGCTCATCATTCTGTAGATAACGGAGAATCCATTTTGGATAAAATTGCACTCAAAGAACTCATAGCGATTGTACAGCAGTTGCCTTTAGTTTATCGACTGGTTTTTAATATGTATGTGATGGAAGGTTATTCGCACAAAGAAATAGCGGAGAAACTAGAAATACCCGTTGCTACCTCAAAATCAAGATTATCAAAAGCTAAAAAAGCATTGCGTCAACAATTGGAAGTGATGCTACTGAAATAGAAAGATATGGAGAATATGGACAATAATTTGGAAGATTTTTTCAAAAACGAACTCAATAGGTTTGACGAACCTAATGAAGATTGGGCGAAGCCTGACCCGAGCGATTGGGAAAAGGTAGCGTCTCAAGTTCCAATGTTCAATAAACCACCTTTTTGGACACTTTCTAATTTGAGTATTATTGGATTAAGCACTGTTTTAGTTTGTTCTATTTTTTATATCTGGCACTTAAAAACGGAGGTTTCTACACTTGAAGAAAATATTCAAATCCAAGACATAAATATAGAACGAGTACAGAAAGAAATTAAAATTATTGATGAAAAATACATTAAACAACAAGCCATTATTGAAGAAGAAAACAAGGATTTAAAACAAGAATATCAAAATATTACTCAACAAAATCTATCATTACAAAATATTACAAAAAAACAGCAAAAAGCTATTTCTGAAATTTATAAAATTCAAAATAACCCAACTTCAAAAACGCTAAAAGAAAACGATAAGTCAACAAGCGAAAACAGGCAATCATCCAATAAAAAGACAAATAAAGATAATGTAACACCTTTGAAAGCCAATTCAAAAAGCAAATTATCTGATAATAAAACACAGCCACCAATAGCGGAACATCAGCCTTCAACAAAGGGAAAAACTGCAAAAACAAATGTGGTTAAAGATGAAATCAAAAATATCTATTCATTAGAAATGCTTCCTTTGACTGATGTAGAAATGAATAAAGTTACTCAAAATATGCGTTTGCCGAAAGAGAATATTTCTGTAGACGACAATAAAAATAAACGGAAAAAATTCAATATTCGATTACCCAAAGTAAGCATTAGCAATATTCAATTAGGTTATGAATATCGCTTGCAAGAAATGTATATACCTTCAAAAATTGACATCGTAGAATTAGAATCATTTTCGGATGAGCACAATGGCAATGGAAATTATATTGGCTTACATGGTTTGACATTGAATGTGCCATTGAGTAAAAACTGGTCGATAGAAACGGGAGCGAGATTTTCAAATTCTCAATTGGAATATTCTAGCTATTCAGAAGCTATTTATAATACTGAAAACGAATATACTTTGACTAATGGAACTATTGGCAAAATCATAAACATCGAACAAGAAACACCTTTTTCAACTACTAAAACCGAAGCTCAACTCTTATTTGATGCAGACAAAAAATTAGCAGACAATGAAGATTTTAGTTGGTTTTCGGATGGTTATCAAGAATTAAAAACATTTCAAATTCCATTAGGTATTTCTTATCAATACAAAAAGAAAAAGTTAAAAGGATTGTTGGGCGCAGGTTTACAATGGAATAAAATAGCATTTGGAGACATTGATTACAAAATGTCTTTCTTTAACCAAGATTATGAATTTCGAGCGCTCACTTCGCCTAGTGAAGTAACTTCTGACATCAAGCGCTTAAATTATTTCAGTGCTTACTCTATGCTTGGACTAGAATATCAAATATTAAAGGATTGGTCAATTCGAGCAACGGGCACTTATAATTTTCATTTAAATAAAACAACTAGCGATTTGTGGAACAATTCAGGTAAAACGGTTTCGCTAGGATTTCAATATCAATTTTAATAAATAAACTTTAAGTAGAATGAAAAAATTAATTTTTAGTCTTGCGACTTTACTATTGCTTACGGTCACTTATCAATCTTGTGACTTAATGGAAGGTTTGGGCGAACATGAAGAAGGTGTATGCGGTTTTGTTTATCCTTTGACTTTGGTAATGCCTAACGACGGGCTTGTCACGGTGAATGATGAAGACGAACTAGGCAAGGTATATGAGAATTTGTTTGATAATAATCCAAATTCTAATGACGAGCCTACTTTTCAGTATCCATTACAAATGACAAATATTGACGGAGAAGTCGTTACGGTGAATAATGATGCAGAATTAGAAAGTGCTTTTGAGGAATGCAATGATTATGATTATGGTGACTGTGGTGAAGGAAAATGGGATTCCGATGATAAAGATAATTCTGAATGGTATGATAAAAAAGACTGTTTTGACTTAGTGTATCCTGTTTCCATGACCATGCCTGATGGCATTATAATTACTGGAACGAACGAAGATTCATTAGAAACCGCAATTAAAAACTGGTACATTGCCAATCCAAATTCAAATCAAGAACCAACCTTCAATTACCCAATTCAAATCACTTATGATGATGGAACTGTCGATATTTTAAGGAATGATAATGAACTTTGGGATGCTTATGACAAATGTGATGATTGGGAAAATTGTTTTGACTATATTTATCCAATAACGATTGTTTTCCCAGATAATACAACGGCTACCGCAAACGATGAGGATGCTATGGAAACAGCTATCAAAAATTGGTATGATGCAAATCCAAACTCAACTTCAGAATTTACATTCAGCTATCCAGTTCAGATTAAATACGAAGATGGAACTACAAAAACCATCAATGATGATATAGAATTAGAAGCTGCTTATGATGATTGTAAGTAATAGTTTCAATAACAATTGTAAGAAGTATTTTGGTGCAAAAGTCGTCAAACGAGTAGTTTCATATTGATACAATAAAAAGTTCTTATCGAAAAGAATGGAGCAAACTCGTCTGACGACTAATCCATTTTTTCTTGCGATTACTATGTGATTTTTTGCTTCAAAATTATGCTTGAATATTAGAAATACCGTTAAGTGTCTGAGGATGCTTAGCGGTATTTTTATTTAAACTTATCTCTATGCAAACTTTGTAGCAACTAGAAACCACCAAACAAATTACCTTATTATGAACCACAGTTGCTACAATAGAGTTATTCTGGTTCAATGCAACTTATCAAGGGTAAACGACTTCTCAATTGATTAATTTTAGTGCAAAAGCAATTAATAACCAATATGTTAATCTCGAATGACAAACCATTTCTGAAATTAATAATGACTTTTTTACCATTGAACGCTCAAAAAATGGAAAGGAATGGGAACAAATTGTAACTATTGAAGGTGCAGGAAATTCTACATCAACAATAAATTATTCAACAATTGCCCCAAATCCTTATATTGGAAAATCCTATTATCGTTTAAAACAAACGGATTTTGATGAACAGTTTTCTTACTCTGATATTCAAACAGTGATAATTGAGCAACAAGAACCATCAACCATTAGTGTTTTTCCAAATCCAACTAACAATCAAATTACAGTTACAGGAACAGAAACGGAATTGAAAACCATCAAAATATATAATGTTTTTGGTCAAGAAATAATAGTTGAAATATTGGAAGACAATTCGAATAACATCATTATTGATATGTCAAATTTGAGTGCAGGTATTTATTACGTGATTACTAAAAACAATGTGAATAAGGTGCTAAGACAATAGGATTAATCGTGATAAAAACCTAATCATTTAGTATTTAAATATAGAATAACATTGAGTTATTCTATATTTAAAACCTTTTAACTTTGACACAATATGACCAATAAAAT
>CAKZLT010000251.1 GCA_937127195.1 uncultured Saprospiraceae bacterium | reverse complement strand
ATTGAGGAAATACTGCTGCAAACCATTCGAGCAGAACTCAATGTCAATAAAATTGACAAATTAGATGCAATAACAAAGGCATTAAAAAACTCCGTTTCTTACAAGAGCAAGGTCGATTATTTGGAGTTGGTGCGTAATCTGTCCAATAATACCAAAACGCCAATTTCCTTTATTGTAAAAGTTTTCAATGCTTTGAGTAAGGATTTTAAAAATAAAATACTTTGTAATAATCCCGAACAAGCTCAAAAGGAAATGAAGGAAATCATCAATAAGCACTTGGTCGCTATGCTAAAAGCTAACGTCAAGTATGATGGTATCAACGGAACGGCTTTACCCAACGTTTTTAAAACCGAAAATGGAAAAACCTACTTAAAAACAGGAAGCGTTGGTAAGTTTCAAAAAGATATTGAAAGCGATTTTTCTTTGAAATCCAAATGGATTTTTGAAGATGTGATTGAATATGATAGTAACTTTGAATTGGATATCGTGGAACAAGACCCTGATATGGACAGTATTGAAATATTTGGTAAATTGCCGCGCCTCGAAATCCGTACACCGCTTGGCAAATACAATCCTGACTTTTGTTATGCAATCAAAAGCACGGAAGGCAATCAAGTTATTTTGGTGGTAGAAGCCAAAGGCTATGAGTCTTCTACCGCAATACCGACTGACCAAAAAGAAAAAATTGACTTCGCCAAAAAATACTTTGAAGCACTCAACGAGCATTACGAAGGTCAAAACATCAAAATTTCATTTAAAGAACGTATCAATAAAACGCAATTAGCCGCATTGATAAACAAGATATAAGAAATGACACCGCAAGAATTTATAAAAGAAGGATTTACGATTGAAGGAATGGCAAATGACGAAAACAAGCTATTGAATTTTCTAAAAGAGAATTATCCTAGCGTCATACGAGATAACGAAATCAATATCGAAGAACTCAAAGCCGTCGCAGGTTTGCCCATAGATGAAAAGGTCAATGGCTACGGACTCAACTTCGTGGGTAGAAACTTCGCGCGCGCAAAATATGCCAAAAAAACCGAGCAAGAACTCCAACTCAATACCGAAAGAAGTAAAAACATAGATACCACTCAAAATCTGGTACTCAAAGGTGATAACCTTGATAGTCTCAAAATACTCAAAAGCCATTATACCAACAAAATCAAGTGTATTTATATTGACCCGCCTTATAATACGACAAGCGACAACTTTGTCTATCCCGACAAATTCGATAAGGAAGAAGCCGAAGTGCTAGGACTAGCTAACCTAAGCGAAGATGACTTTGACCGTATGGATTTTTCTTTTAAATCCAAAAAAAGCCATAACGGTTGGCTCGCCTTTATGTATCCGCGCTTACTACTCGCCAGAGATTTGTTGACCAAAGACGGTGTTATTTTTATTAGTATTGATGATAATGAACAGGCAAATTTGAAATTGCTGTGCGATGATGTGTTTGGAGAAGAAAATTTTGTGGCGAATCTGATTTGGCAGAAAAAGACAGGTGCATCTGATTCAAATCATTTCTCAGTAATAACAGAATATGTATTGAGTTACGCTAAGAAATACGATGATTTAAAACTAAAACAAAATTTAAAAGCTCACGATAAAAAAAGATATAGATTTACAGATAAATATACTGAGGAACGCGGTTCTTTTTACTACGATAATTTAGATAGAGGAACACTCAGGTATAGCGAAAGCCTTGACTATGGAGTTCAAACCCCTGATGGTACACTTGCTTTTCCAAATGGCAGAAAAAATCAACTTAACGATGGTTGGTGCTGGAAATGGAGCAAAAAAAAACTAGATTGGGGTATCAAAAATGGATTTATAGAGTTAAAACAGTCTAATAGTAAAGAATGTGGTTGGGGAGTTTACTATAAAATCTACATGAATGTTGACAACAAAGGAAACAATATAGTTCGCACTTCTCCTTTTAAAAATTTAGTTCAAGGTATTCTTAATTCTCATGCTTCAAATGATGCAAAGGAATTATTTAATAGAACAAATTTATTCAACAACCCCAAACCAGTTCAGTTTATGAGTTTTTTTATAAACTTAATAACTAATAACTCTGACATCATTCTTGATTTCTTCGCAGGTTCAGGCACAACAGGACACGCCGTTATGCAACTCAACGCGGAAGATGGTGGCAACCGTAAATTTATTTTATGTCAAATAGATGAACCGATAGATAAGAAAAAATCAGCCTATCAATTTTGTATTGATAATGACTTGCCGCCTGTCATTTCGAGTATTACGATAGAACGCCTCAAGCGTGCAGGCGAAAAAATAGCTACCGAACTCGAAGCAGAAAACAAGAAAACAGGTTTATTTGATGAAAATAAAAAGTCAATCCCTGATTTTGGTTATAAAGTATTCGATAGTGTCGCCGCGCCAAAATTAGAAGTGGAAGATAGTCAGATTTTATTTCCAGCACTCAATGAAGATACTTTAAGTCGTATTTATAATATGATTTTTACGATTGGACTAGACGAACCGACACAAGTACCCGAAATGGTGGTAGAAAATTGTATTTATAAAATCGGTCAAAATTATTATATTACGAATAGTAAAGATGTCAATAAAGAAGACTTTTCGGATGCTATCAAAAATGGTAAAGTATTCATTGACGGTTGGACGGCAAGTATAAACGGTACTTTACAGCATTATAAAGAAGATGTGAAGATTGTATTTTAGAAATAAGTAAAAACAAACGATTCTAGCTAGTTATTTTTCTTCACTTATACAATCGAATGAATATCGACTGTATTGTATTTATAATACTCAACTATGAATTTAGAAATAGCCCGTGAGGCACTCAAAGATTATTTTGGTTACGACTCCTTTCGACCGATGCAAGAGCAAGTCATTCAGTCGATTTATGATAAAAAAGACACCTTGGTCATTATGCCAACAGGTGGCGGAAAGTCGATGTGTTTTCAGATACCCGCGATTACACAACCAGGCGTTTGTGTCGTGATTTCGCCCTTGATTGCCTTGATGAAAGACCAAGTAGAAGCCCTACGAAGTAACGGAATTGACGCAACTTATATCAATAGTAGCCAAAGTTTTCAAGAGCAAGCAGCCATCGAAACGGATTTGCTCGCAGGCAAAATCAAACTCCTTTACGTCTCGCCCGAGAAGCTATTATCACAATCATTTTTGCCGTTGCTCAAGCGATTGCCTATGAATTTGATTGCCATAGATGAAGCACATTGTATTTCTTCATGGGGACACGATTTCCGTCCAGAATATACCAAAATGTCTTTTTTAAAAAAACAATTCCCAAAAACGCCAGTCGTCGCACTCACCGCAACTGCCGACAAAACGACTAGAAAAGACATTATCAAACAATTGCAATTTCAAGACCCTACGGTTTTTATTGCTTCGTTTGACCGTCCTAATTTGAGTTTAAAAGTATTACCAGCCAGAAAACGAATAGAACATATCATTAGTTTTATCAATCGTCGTCCCAATGATTCGGGCATTGTTTATTGTACCAGTCGCAAAAATACAGAGTCCGTTGCTCAAAAACTAAAAGCCAATAATATCAAAGCCGCAGCCTATCACGCAGGTTTGTCCACCAAAGAGCGTTCGCGGATTCAAGAAGATTTTATTAATGACCGAACGCCGATTGTTTGTGCAACGGTTGCTTTCGGGATGGGAATTGACAAATCGAACGTTCGTTG
>CAKZLT010000250.1 GCA_937127195.1 uncultured Saprospiraceae bacterium | reverse complement strand
TAGTTCGCAATTTGATGCAAAAAAACACGTTAAAGAAGCATTGAAAGTTATTCAGAGTATGTAAATAATGTTGAATGATGAATGTATAATGATGAATGCTCCGCTGTTTCGATTACAATAACAGCTGAGCATTCAGCATTATTATTCATCTGTTCTAGTGTTCAATATGCGGGTACTATTTTTTTATAAAAAAACGTTACTATTCAGTATTGCCGAATAATGTTTAAATAGATAATTTAAAGGGCTATCAATAAAAGAGTCTCTGTTCTCTTAGCGCGTAGCGCGGTCTTTTAGTCTCTGTTCTGAATAGTTACAAATAGTCAATGAAAAAATACGCTGTAATAGATATAGAAACCACAGGCGGAAGTCCAATCAAAAGCCGAATTACAGAAATCGCTATTATTCTCTATGATGGTGAAAAAGTCCTTGAACGCTTCGAAACGCTCATCAATCCAGAGTGTTATATTCCTTATAACATCGTTAAGTTAACAGGTATTACAGACGAAATGGTCGCAGATGCACCCAAGTTCTATGAAGTTGCGAAGCAAATTGTAGAAATGACAAAAGGCGCGATTTTCGTGGCGCATAATGTCAATTTTGACTATAAATTTATCAAGGAAGAATTTGCTCGATTGGGATACAAGTATATGAGAAAACAGCTTTGTACTGTTCGATTGAGCCGTCAAACAATGCCAGGAAGACGTTCTTACAGCTTGGATGCAATGATAAAATGGCTCAAGATTGAGATGAAAGATCGACATCGAGCGATGGCAGATGCGGAAGCTTGTCGTATTGTTTTGGAGCATATTCTGGAGCAGCAAAAAGAAAATGAGGTCGAACTAATGGTTAATAGAGGCGTTCAAGCATCCAAATTACCACCAAATATTACACTTGAACAGTTACACGCCTTTCCCGAAGAATGTGGCGTTTATTATTTTCATAATAAGGATGGACTCGTTACCTACGTTGGAAAAAGTATCAATATAAAGAAGCGTCTATTAGACCATTTTGCCAATGACAAACCGAAAGCGAGGCGAATGTGCGCGACCGTTCATGAGATTAGTTATCAAGTAACGGGAAGCGAATTAGTGGCTTTACTCTTGGAGTCTAACGAAATAAAAACGCTTAAACCCATGTATAATGTCGCCCAAAAGCGAACTAAATTTCCAATAGGAATCTATGAATACAAGGATGAAGCAGGCTATTCTTGTTTGAATATAACGAAAAATAAAAAAGATTTTGAGATTATTGCGGAATATCCAAACACTCGAACTGCTCAATCGGTGTTGATGAGTTCGGCGCGTAAATTTGAATTATGTAAGCCGCTTTGTAATGTTGAAAATGTCATTGGTGGTAATTGTTTTAATTATCAATTGAATCTTTGCCGTGGTGCCTGCATGAAAAAAGAAGCCGTAGAAGAATACAACGAACGAGTAGGGGAGGCGATTGAGCGATTAAAATTGGATTTTGATGAGCATTTTTTTATTATTGAAAATGGCACAAATCCAGATGAAAAGGCAGTGGTTTTGATTGAAAATAATATTTATCAAGGTTTTGGTTTTATAGATGTGGAGTCAGCGAATTCTATTGAAAATTTGCACGATTGCATCAAATCATATCCGAATAATCCAGACGTCGGGAAAATTATTAAGCAGTATTTGAAGGATAAAAAGAAAAAATTTAAGATTGTGAAAATCTAATTGAATCTTTTTTATATAACTGATGTTACGCAAGGCTTTGTAATTTAGCCTTTTGTTTGGTGTATGGAATTCGCCGAGGTTTCGGGACACGCGCTGATGAACAAGTTCATACGCTGACAACTTCGTTGTTCGCAGACAAACGCGGATTTAACTAGTTATTTCATTCAAATTCGGTTTTAAAAGCATCATTGCTTCTAGATTTAGCTTTTTTGATTAAATTTTAATGAAGAAAAAAATTAAATCCGCGTCCGTCTGCGAATTGCGAAGCAATCAGCGTATGAACTTGTTCATCAGCGTTCCCATGCTACTAATAAAAGTATTTTTGCGTAACATCTGTTATATAAAATAGAGAAAACAAGTCGGTGACTTGGAAATATTTAATTGAAGATAGAATCTTCAACTAACGTTTTTATTAATCCATTAGGAATACGATAAGTTATGAAAGACAGCGCATTTGAACGATTTGATAAACAAGTTAAAGAAATATATCTCCTTATTGATAAAATGGAGGCAAATCCAGACGATTTTAGTAAAGAAGATAAAATGGAGATTTTTTCATATTTGGAAGACCTGAAAAC
Organism: uncultured Saprospiraceae bacterium; assembly: GCA_937127195.1. Taxonomy (GTDB): domain Bacteria; phylum Bacteroidota; class Bacteroidia; order Chitinophagales; family Saprospiraceae; genus CAKZLL01. Next base: position 81 of record CAKZLT010000250.1, on the reverse strand, counting down.
TTTAAGAACATGTTTGGAATAGAATTAGGTAATTCTTGCTAAAATGATATTAATGAACATCAGCTGAATAAAAGCAATGGC
>CAKZLT010000249.1 GCA_937127195.1 uncultured Saprospiraceae bacterium | reverse complement strand
AGGACAAACGCTCAACTTGATGGCAATGATTGGGATGGTGGTCATGAGTGGAATTGTAGTGAATGATGCGATTTTGAAAGTAGATATGATTAATAGACTGACTGGTCAGATGCCACTTTTGGAAGCTATTCATCAGGCGGGCAAACGACGATTAAAGCCTATTTTGATGACTTCGATTACAACTATTTTGGCATTAATTCCGATATTGTTTACCACAGGATTGGGAGCAGAATTGCAATTCCCGTTAGCCATTGCAGTGATTGGCGGATTGGTTGTAGGCACTTTTGCGAGCCTTTATATTGTGCCTGTTTTTTATAAAATTTTGAACTAATTAAAGCCACGAATACACGAATATTTCTATTGAAAAATAATTACTTCAAACTATTCAACTTCTACAAAAAAAAACGTTTTTTTAAATTAAAGTGCTGATTATTAGTGTTTTAGTGTTGATGTGTGTGCGAGATTTAGGGGCTATGCCGTCAGCCGACTCTGGAAACTTCCACGGTTTTTGTCAAAGAACCAAAAATGAAAACCGTGTCAGTTTTTTGACCGACACGGTTTATATAAAATTCTAAAAAATAGAGAAAATAACTTCTAATAAGCTCTCTCGTGATTATTTTCAATATAATTAACAAAAGCTTGATTTGCCACTTTGTTTCCTCCGTGTGTTGGGTAATTACCCGTAAAATACCAATCACCATAACCTGGGCAAGTAGCATTCAAGTCTTCTACCGTTTGATAGATGACCTCCAATTCTATTTCCAAACCATCTGGTTTCACAATTTCACAGATTTTAGCAGAGACTTCTTCGTAAGGAAATGCTTCATATAATTCCTTAACGACATTCTGGATTTCATGCTTAGGTTTGGTCAATTCTAGCTTCGCTTTTTCATAGACCGAATCAATAAGACCCTGTTTGCCATTTTCCTTTAACAATTGAATAATCGCGTTGAAAGCAACAAAATCTTTCATTTTGGACATATCAATACCATAGCAATCAGGAAAACGAATCTGAGGTGCAGACGAAAGAATAATGATTTTTTTGGGTTTCAAACGACTGATAAGCTTGATAATGCTTGCTTTGAGCGTTGTACCTCTTACAATAGAATCATCAACCAACACCAAGGTATCTTTATAATTACGAACAACGCCATAAGTAATGTCATAGACGTGAGATACCAATTTATCACGATTAGCATCTGCTGTAATGAAGGTTCTTTGTTTAATATGTTTATCCACCATTTTTTCGACTCTAGGCTGGATACGCATGATTTTACTTAAGTTTTCTTTATTGAGCTTTTCGCCTAATGCCAATATTCGCTCTTTTTTGATGCGCTTTGCTTCTTTCTCTAAGCCCTTCACTAAGCCTAAAAATGCTACTTCCGAAGAATTTGGAATGTAAGAAAAAACAGTTTTATTGAAGTTGTATTTTACAGATTCTAATACTGGCTTAACCAATCTAATTCCGAGTTCTTGACGTTCTTTGTAAATATCGCGGTCATTGGCACGAGAAAAATAAATGCGCTCAAACGAACAAGGCGTGCTTTGCTGTGGTTCTTGAATTTCTTCCAATTTATAAGAACCATCTTTTTTGATAATCAGGGCATTTGCTCGCGGCAATTCCTTGATTTTATCTACATGAAGGTCAAAAGCAATCTGAATAGCAGGACGCTCTGAGGCCGCAACAATGATTTCATCATCAACATAATAGTAAGCTGGTCGGATACCATTCGGGTCACGCAAAATAAAAGCATCTCCGTGTCCAACCATTCCGCCCATGACATAACCGCCATCAAAACGACGAACAGACTGTCTAAGCACGCGAGCCAAATCTATCTCTTGAATGATTTTTTGAGTAACTTCTTGCCTAGTCTCAAATTCAGGTTTATAATATTCATATAAGCGATGCCATTCTTCTTCCAAAAAATGCCCGATACGTTCCAAAACAGTTACCGTATCTGATTTTTCTTTTGGATGTTGTCCGAGTTCAACCAATCGGTCAAACATTTCATCAACATTTGTCAAGTTGAAGTTTCCAGCGACCAAAAGGCTCTTAGATTGCCAGTTGTTTCTACGAAAAACAGGGTGACAATTTTCAATATGATTTTCGCCATGAGTACCATAGCGCAAATGCCCCATTAAGACTTCACCCATAAAGGCGTGATTTTCTTTGAGCCATTCTGGATCATTAAGTAAAGCTGGATCTACGTCTTCAAATCGATTGAAAATATATTCATAGACCTTTTTGAGCGATTGCTCTTCGTTGCTTCTATGCCTAGAAATGTAACGCTTACCCGCTTCTGTATCTAATTTGATAGTTGCAACGCCTGCGCCATCCTGACCACGATTGACTAATTTTTGCATCATCTGCTGTAACTTGTTCAATCCGTAAAATGCAGAGCCGTATTTTTCCTGATAAAAAGATAAAGGCTTTCTTAATCGAAGTAAAACTACGCCACACTCGTGTTTGATTATATCACTCATTATATAACTGCTTGTTAATCAATTAGATATTTATAAATAAAAAACTAGTTCTTATGTTGAAAGTGCAAAAATAAGATTATTTCTGATGGATTTATAAGAGAATAGTAGAACTGTTCATTTGATAACAAATTGAATGGCTAGTAGTTGTTGGAAAAGAGAGGAATAGAAGAGTAGATGAACCGCAGAATGTAGAAGTGCTACTGCTGTTTTTACAAAAAAACAGCAGTAGCACTTAACATTAGTTTACTCATTCATCAAAGTAACCCCATTAGAGTCAATGTGAAGCGCGCGTAACTCCTGAGTACGCACATTAATATCAAAGTCAGCGTTTTCTAATTTCAAAACACCTCTTGGACATACTGCCGAACAAACACCACAGCCAACACAAGAACTTCTCACAATGTCTTGACCTTTTTGAGCGTAAGAACGCACGTCGATTCCCATTTCGCAATACGTCGAACAGTTTCCGCAAGAGATACACTGACCGCTATTCGTTGTAATACGAAAACGTGAACGGAATTTTTGAATAATACCAAAATAACCAGCCAAAGGACAGCCAAATCGACACCAAACGCGATTACCCATCAATGGATAAAAGCCTGTTCCAACTACACCAGCAAACATCGAACTAATCAAAAAGCCGTAAGTCGTCTTGACATTTCCACTACTAAACATCAAAATACTTTCTGTTCCTGTAAAGAAAGTAAACAAAAACAATCCCGTCATCAATACCGCAAATCCGAGTACGCCATTGATTACCCAACGCTCAATTCGCCATGCTTTGGTAGTTTTGTCTGATTGTTGTCGATAAGGGTCACCGAGCGTTTCGGCTAAGCCTCCACAACCACAGACCCATGAGCAATACCAACGTTTTCCATAGAAAAACGTAAATAAAGGTACTCCAACGACAAACAAAATAATTCCCCAAATCATCATCGCATAACCTAGCGTTCCGTCGCTCATTAGTGTATTGAGGTTATCTTTATAAAAGAAACCATAATCCAATGGCCAGATATTTTTTAAATCTGGAGCTGGTCTATTCAAAGAAGCGAGTATTTGAGGAATAACAAATGCGAAAGCTGTTTGAAAGAAAATAACAGAAACGGTTCTGACGAGTTGATAATTATTATGGCGGTATTTTATAATCATACGAATACCCATCACCGCAACAGCTACGGTATAAAGAAAACCATAAAGAAACCATTGACTAGCTGAGCCGCCACTCATTGCCAGACTCAAAGGCTCGGTTAGTATAATCCAATTGACCATATAATACGGCGCAAAATACAAAACGAGATAAAAACTAACTAAGAAAACTCCGAAAGTGATACCAATCAAGCCGCGACTATGTAATGAACTAGTCTGAATTCCATCATTCTGAATACCTGCTACACCTTGACCTTTAGGTATTATATACATTAATGCGCCTGCAATTCCTAAGAAGAAAGCTAGGATAAAAATGTTTCGCTGATTAATAATAAAACCTGTCGCTGATGCTTTGGCAACCTTATATTTAGTTTCAGTGATTTTATAATCTTGAATGATTTTACTCCAATATTCACCATTACCTTGGTCAATGTCTTGTGCTGCTAAGTCGGCTTTGATGTCCGTATTAGCTTTAGCAAGAATGTCACCTAGTCCACTGGCAAACGAAAATACATTGCTATGTTCTACTCCAATTTGTTCGGATGTGTATTTTTGAATGTATTTATATTGATAATCATCTCCGATACTTGTCTCTAGTGCAGTCGCATCTAATGAGAAATTTCCCATAAATAGCGAACCAACCAGTATAGCTAAAGCGAGCAAAAAGATGCTCATTCCTATTTTTTGTATAAAAGTCATTCTTTTATAATTTATAATTAACAATTAATAATTAACAATTGAGTAGCGTGAAGCCAAATGTCTTAGCTGTATTTTTTTTGAAAAACGCTGTCAATTTTCATTAAGAATTATCAATTAGGATTTTTAAGTAAAAAAAGTAAATCTACCACGGTGCATCCAGCAGAGCAATTATTAATTAACAATCGAGTAGCGTGAAGCTAAATGTCTTAGCTGTGTTTTTTTGAAAAACGCTGTCAATTTTCATTAAAAATTATCAATTAGGATTTTTAAGTAAAAAAAATAAATCTACCACGGTGCGTCCAGCAGAGTAATTATTAATTAACAATCAAGTAGCGTGAAGCTAAATGTCTTAGCTGTATTTTTTTGAAAAACGCTGTCAATTTTCATTAAGAATTATCAATTAAGATTTTTAAGTAAAAAAGTAAATCTACCACGGTGCATCCAGCAGAGCAATTATTAATTGATAATTATTAATTATTAATTATTAATTATTCCCCCATCATGATTATTAATCAATTTGATAAGAAAATAAACTTCTGCTGCGATAACAGGCGAAGCGAAAATCAATCCCATTGTTTTCATGAAATAATACGCCAAGATAAGCGTCGCAAATAAGGCAAACATGACTAAAGCCGTTAATTGTCCGTTCCGTTCTTTGTACCACGGAAGCGGTTGAGCTTCATGTTTGTAATCAAATCGCTCTGGACGAATACCAATAAATTTGAGTGCATCGTTGGGTTTTCGGCTACCAGATGACAGGATATTACTACCCGTTTCTAGATTATACATTCTGACCAATTCGGGTTCATAGACGGTGTAAAATTCGGGATCAAAGTTTGCCAAACTCAAGTTTGCTAATACTTCTTCTATGTGAGTCTTTTCCTTAATCCATTTTTCACACACCTCATGTCGGTATCGAATGCCCATCAAATTAAAACCCAGAATAGTCTTACTTTCCGCTTCGTAAACTAATCGAATAGCTTTTCGCCCATCTTCGTGTTCCCAATATAGAGAATGATGATTTTCAGGCGTGCGACCATCCGAGCGAACATCGCCATAGACTTGATATTCAATATGTAAAAACTTGGCAGAATTGAACCAGAGACGTGGCACATATTCGACAGGTTTTTTGCATATAGTATAAGCTAAGGTTTCGCCCATCATTTTTCCCGTGTACCAAATCGCCTCTATCGGTCGGCGACCTGCTTGTGGTTCGCGCGCTTGTGCACAATCACCGATAGCATAAACGTCTTTTATATTAGTCTCCAAGAATTTATTTACTAAAATACCTCGTTCCGTTTCTATTCCAGAGTCTTTCAGGAAATCAATATTCGGTCGAACGCCAGCCGTCAAACCAACGAAACCGCAATCTATTTTTTCACCAGTATTAGTAATAATCGCTTTAGCTCGCCCATTTTCGTCCGAAAGAATTTCCTTCAACTCCGTTTGAAGTCGCAAATCAATATGACTTTCTTTGATATGACGATTAATCATTTCGGATTCTTTCAAGGGCAAAACACCATCCCAGTAGGATTTTTCACGGACTAAGAAAGTAACAGGAATATTACGAGAATGAAACATTTCTGCCATTTCTATTCCAATCAAACCACCTCCAACGATTACAGCGCGTTGAAGCCCATCACTGTATTTTTCCATTCTGTCCAAGTCTTGAAGAGAATACAAACCACCAACACCATCGAGGTCTTGACCTGGCCAACCAAACTTATTGGGCGTAGAACCCGAAGCAATGATTAATTTATCATATTTGATGGGTTCACCACTTTTCATTTGAAGCGTTTTGGAAGCGGTATCAACAGTATTGACATAGTCGAATACCAAATCAATCCGATTTTTTTTCCAAAACCAACCTTCATAAGGCTGTGTATCTTTCTGCTTCATGTGTCCCATGTATATATACATGAGTGCAGTTCGAGAGTAGAAATGTTCTGATTCGGCGGATATAATGGTGATTTTGTGATTACTGAGCTTTCGGATAAACCGTGCCGCAGTTACGCCACTAACTCCATTACCAATGATAGCGATGTGCATTAATTAATAGGTTTTTGATATTTTTTTATTCTTTTTTGAAAAAATAAAAAAACTCTTTTTAAAGTATGAATCAAGAAGGATTCGTACTCTAATGGCTCAAATGATTATAATTATTTGAGTCACTAGGCTAAATATTTTTGATGAAATTAGATTAGTATAATAACAAGTAGTAATTGCTTGTATGTAAAGTACAAAAATTGATTTAAGCTACAAAATAGATTTTTTTACTTCTAACACATTGTCAAAATCTGGACAGAAACTTTTCTTAATACGGAAGAAATAGTTAAAAGGTAGTCTTCGTGACAAAATTATGACAAATTTTATTTGATGTCATTTTTTTCTTGCATAGAAAGCTATCTGTGACAGTTTTTTTGAATAAAGCTGCTTGTTTTGTTATATTAAAGACTTTAAAGCTAGATTTCTGTTTTTGTAAAATACATATATAAATAATGCGAATTAATCTTGAGTAATTTTTAATAAAGAAAAGAATGTCACAAATTGAGTAAAATGATGAAAAGTTGGCATGAACCTAGCATTATTTTTTACGTTATTTGTATTATAATTTTTTAAATAAAAAATGGCATAAGCAAAAGCTACCATTTAAAAATGAATTGTTTAGTATTTTTTAATTTTAAGAAGAAAATAAGATTTAAAATTTGAAACTGATGTAACAATTCAAAAAAGATGAAGTATAATATAAGCAGCTACTAACTAATACATACTCTTTATCTTCACTAACTTTTAATTCTAATTTTGAAAAATCATTATTTAGAAAAAACATCAAATAAATTCAATCATTTTAGCCAGGGAAAGCAAGTACTTGAAAACAAGAATTGAAAACGAACTAATCATAGAGAATGCTTTCGGAAGGCCTAACATACGGTCATGAAGATATTATCACTTTTAATATTATTAACTATTACAGTCAATGTAGCTTTTGCTCAGAAGACGCAAGATCCTGCTTTTGAGCAGGATTTGCAAGGGAAATTAAAATTCTCAATACCAACTATCTCTATCAAAGAATTCAAGAAAATGTTGAAAAATGAGAATATTTATATACTTGATGCAAGAGAAAAAACGGAATTTGATATAAGTCACATTCAGAAAGGCAAGTTGATTGGACATAAGAATGTAGATAAAAATGCCTTAAATGGTATTCCTAAGAATGCAACAATTGTAGTTTATTGCACTATCGGTGTGAGAAGCGAACAGGTTGGTTCTCGATTGAAAAAAATGGGCTATGAAAATGTTTTTAACCTTTTGGGAGGTATAGTCGAATGGGTTAATCAAGGCAATAATATAGTCAATAACAGTAATTCTAATACCAGTAAAATTCATGTATATTCACCAGAATACGAAAAATGGCTGACATCTGGTTTGACAGCCATCAAATAAGTAAAGTAAAAAGTAAATATTCAAAACTGCTTGTAGGTTCGCCCTTCAAGCAGTTTTATTTTGTGGATAAGTGAAGTTTCCTTATTTTTCGTTTTTTGTAAAAATAAAAATTCAATGATTAGTTATATAAAAGGAGAAATTACACTCAAAACGCCGACTTATGTTATCCTCGAAACAGGCGGAATTGGTTATCATATCAACATTAGTTTGAATACTTATGCGCAAATTGAAAAATTAGAACGCGTCAAATTATTGACTCATTTCATTGTCAGAGAGGATAGTCAGACGCTTTATGGTTTTGAAAATGGTAGCGAAAGAAAACTATTTGCATTGTTGATTTCCGTTAGTGGAGTTGGGCCGAACACGGCAATTGTTATGCTTTCGACAATGACACCCGACGAATTGAAAGCGGCAATCATTGGAGAAAATATTATAGCACTCAAAAAAATCAAAGGAATCGGTGAAAAAACAGCCAAAAGAATCATTATAGATCTAAAAGATAAAGTTGTAAAAGAGAACGGTGACGCGCCATTGACACTTTTACCTTCAGGAAATGCACACCGAGAGGAAGCGTTACAGGCTTTGGTAACGTTAGGCTTTAATAAAATGCAAGTCCAGAAAGCCTTGAATAAGTTAATTAAAATGGGGACAGATATTGACTCCGTTGAAAAATTAATTAAAAAAGCACTGAGATTGTTGTCCTAATTGCCTCACTAAATCGTTACACAGAGGTATCTCTATTAATCATCACCTCAATCAAGAAAAGTAATTCTAGAAAAAAGACTATTTTTTAATAGTCCTTCGTTTATTTTATTGATTGTCTTTTTTTTATCAAAAAAATCATCTATCGAACATAATTTTACATCATTTTGCGGTGAATCCGTTTTTTTAAGTTGATTGGTATTAAATATCCTTAATGATACATTTAGGTTGACTAATTTGTTGTACATCAACTATTTATGGTTGTTGTGATTGCCTAATGAAATGATTTTATGATATTAATGCATTGTATTTTTTATAAAAGTGAATTGAAAACTCTAATTTTGTAGCGTTTTGAATTTGAATGAAAGCTTTTCATTCAAAGAGATATTGTTTTGCTTTTTGTATAAAAGCCATTTTAGAATGTAAGAACTATGTAAATATTCGGATTTCTTTGTTTTTTATAAATAAAGAATTGCTAATTATATAGCTTTTTACATTTCAAAAGCCAAAAATCAATACCTTCACTTTATATAAAAACAAATCCACTTTTTTTGTTTAAAAAGTAACATCAATGCTACTAATATTGTTCAATCAATATTTAGCATCTTGTAATGTTTTTTAGACAAGGCTAAACACACAAGGATTATCGTTCTACTTATGAACAACACAGCCTTATTTGATGAAGTTATGAATGCGAAAAGATTAATTTTAGAGCTATTATTGTTAGCTGGAGTAGTCGTGTATGTAGGTACGCACTTTGGCAATCCATTACCCGAACAAGCAACAGAAGCAAAGGAGGTTTTTACAAGACCACTAACTCCTACGCGTACATTGCCAATGACAGAACTGGGAGTATTGGATACTTTTCCGACTATTCGGGATAGGTCTGGTGATTTTTTTACGGATACGACTTATCACCCTTTCGACCTAAATACTCCTACAGCGATCAAGCAAGAGGTCAAGTATGACCCCGTTTTGAAGCTATATGTTATAACTGAAAAAGTTGGTGGCGGTGATTTTCGTCCACCAGTTTATATGACATTTGAGGAATACGTTAAGTGGAGTCAAAAGAAAGAACAAAAAGATTATTTTGCTCAATTGAATAAAAAAGCCTTCTCTACGGCTGACCCTATTGGGGAAATGGATTTGGAGAAAGCACTCGAAAAGCGTTCTATTTTTGGAGGAGAAGGAATTGATATTCGTCCACAGGGTAATATTGATTTGACTTTTGGTGCTGATTTTCAGCAGATTGACAATCCTGTAATTCCAGAACGTCAGCGTCGTCAAGGAGGTTTTAATTTTGATATGAGTATTCAAATGAATGTCATCGGTAAAATCGGTGATAAATTGAACCTGACCACTAATTATAATACGCAAGCTTCTTTTGATGCTAATAATCAAGTCAAATTAGAATATACAGGACACGAAGACGAAATTCTTAAAAAAATAGAAGGCGGTAACGTGAGTTTGCCACTTCGTAGTTCGTTGATTCAGGGTAGCCAAAGCCTTTTGGGTATCAAAACGGAATTACAATTTGGACGATTAACTGCTACGACGATTGTATCTCAGCAGCGTTCCAAAAGACAAAATTTATCTATTCAAGGCGGTAGTCAATTACAGACCTTTGATGTAACAGCAGATAATTATGATGAAAATCGTCACTTCTTCCTTTCTCATTTTAATCGTGATGACTACGAAAGAGCTTTAGGAAATTTGCCACAAATTAACACACAGTTTCGTATTACGAAAATGGAAGTTTGGGTAACTAATACAAGAAACACCACTCAAGGAGTTCGTGATATTGTAGCAATTAGTGATTTAGGAGAAGCAAAAAGAGAAAATTTTTCTACTCAAAATCCTGATTTATATCCACCAATTACACCAGTATTTCCAGATTTGTACGGCAACGGATTACCTTCCGATTCTGCGAATGTCATTTATCAGAAATTACTACAAAACCCACAAGTTCGTAACTTGAATACGGCAGTGGCAGCATTGCAGAGTTCAGAATTTAATATGCTTCAAGTACGTGATTTTGAGAAAGTTCGTGCAAGAAAATTACAGTCAACAGAGTTTGATTATAGTGCCGATTTAGGATACGTTTCTTTGAATTTCGCATTACAACCAGAGGATGTTTTGGGAGTAGCTTTTGAATATACCTACAATGGAGAGACCTATCGAGTAGGTGAATTTGCACAAGAATCGCCTGTTAACCCTGATACGTTAAGTGTTTTATATGTAAAAATGCTTAAAAGCTCGTCACCACGAGTTGACTTGCCGATTTGGGATTTGATGATGAAAAATGTCTATTCTCTTGGTGCTTATCAAATTAATCCAGACGACTTTAAGTTAGACGTTACCTATCAAGACCCTGAAGGTGGTGTCAAAAGATTTTTACCAACAGGAACGCCACTTCAAGACCGTCAATTGATTGATGTTTTGAACCTTGATAACCTCAATCGAGCTGGTGATCCGATACAAGATGGCGTATTTGATTTTGTATCAGGAATAACGATTAATCCGCGAAATGGTCGGATTGTATTTCCTGTACTAGAACCATTTGGTAGTTCTTTATTCAATCAATTTGATACAATTAACGAACGAGATATAGCAGAACGATTTGTCTATGATGAGCTTTATGACTCGACGGTTATTATTGCGCGTGAATATCCTGAGTATAACCGATTTTTGATTTCGGGTAGTTATCGTTCAAGCGTTTCATCAGAGATTTCTTTGGGAGCATTTAATATTCCTCGTAATTCAGTGACCGTACGAGCAGGAGGAGCAGTGCTTCAAGAAGGCATTGATTATGAAGTCGATTACAATATCGGTCGAATAAAAATATTGAATGAAGCAATTCTAAATTCTGGGCAAAAGATTAATGTTTCTTATGAAGATAATTCACTATTTAGTTTTCAGACGAGAACCATGATTGGTACTCGATTGGATTATTGGATTAGTGATGACTTTACGATTGGAGGTACATGGATGCGCTTGTCAGAACGACCTTTTACACAAAAAGTAAACTTTGGAGACGATCCTATTCGTAATAATATATATGGTATCGATTTACAATATAGTTCGGAAGCACCGTGGTTGACGAAAGCGATTGATAAACTACCGTTTATACAAACTAAAGCAGCATCTCAGATTTCATTTGTTGGTGAAGCGGCATGGCTCGACCCAGGAAGTAATCCAGCTATTGAACAAGATGGGGCGGGAGTAGTTTATGTGGATGACTTTGAAGGCTCTTCTACATTCTATGATTTGAGAACGCCAGCAACGGCGTGGTCTTTGGCGAGTGTACCTAGAAATAGCCTTTTTCCAGAGGCAGAATTCATTGATTCATTGGCATCAGGTGTCAATAGAGCAAAGCTATCTTGGTATCAAATTGATAATAATGTAAGAGCAAGTATTGACCAGAGTTTGATTACTCCTTATACTCGTTTGGTTCGTGAGCAAGAGATTTTTCCGAACAAACAATTATTGCCTGGTCAACAAATTGATGTTCGTCCACTAGATTTGGCTTATTATCCAAACGAACGTGGGCCATATAATTTTGATGTAAATGGTGTTCCAGGTATTTCAGCGGGTATTACGCCAAGCGGAAAGTTGGCAGAGCCTAAATCTCGTTGGGCAGGTATTATGCGAAGTCTTCAAACCAATAACTTTGAAGCGGCAAATATCGAATTTGTCGAACTTTGGGTAATGAGTCCATTTATTGATGGTGAAGGAGGTCAAGGTGGTGATTTGTATATCAACTTGGGTAACGTATCGGAAGATATTCTTCGTGATTCGCGTAATTTTCATGAAAATGGTTTACCAGCACCTGGTTCTACCTCTAGGGTAGATACAACGAATTGGGGACGTATTCCGAGAACGCAAGCGATTACCAATGCTTTTGATAATGATGAAAACATCAGAAATGCACAGGATGTTGGTTTTGATGGTGTTGATAATGTTGGTGAAAGTAATTTGTATAGTAATTTTATTAATGAAATTACAACTTTTGGTGTAACAGGAGGAGGTCCATTGAATTTGAATGAAGTCTTAGCTGACCCATCAAGTGATGATTTTGTTTATTATAATGATGAAAATCTATTCGATGAGAATGATGATATTCTGACACGTTATTTTAAATTCAACAATCCAGAAGGAAATTCTCAACCGCCTTCTAATGGGCAATTATCTTCTGCGACAAATATTCCAGACTCAGAGGATATTAACCGAGATAATACGTTGAATGAGAATGAAGCCTTTTTTGAGTATAAAATTCCTTTCCGTCCAGACCCTGCTAATCCTACGGGAGTAGCAGCTAATCAGTTCATCACGAACTCGATTACTTCAGTAGAAGGACAGACTTGGTATCAATTAAAAATTCCGATTGACCAATTTTCTAATAGAGTTGGTGGTATTCAGGATTTCCGTTCTATTCGATTCATTCGTTTATACATGACGGGTTTTGATGAGCCTGTTGTGATGCGTTTTGGTCGATTGGCATTATTGCGTAATCAATGGAGACGTTACAGAAGAAACCTAACCGAGTCAGGTTTGTACGTTGTGCCAGATGATGAAGACCCGACTAGTTTTGATTTGAATGCGGTTAATATTGAAGAAAATAGTAGTAAGTTCCCATTCCCATATGTATTACCTCCAGGGATTCAACGCGAACAAACGATTAGTACAATAGCAAACGCGCTTCAAAATGAGCAAGCTTTGGCATTGAATGTTTGTAACTTGTCAGATGGAGATGCGCGCGGTGTCTATAAGAATCTGAACTTAGATATGCGTCAGTTCGAGCAATTGAGAATGAACGTTCACGCAGAGGATAGAACATTTCAAACGCAAGATGGTGATTTGAGTATTTTCATGCGTTTGGGTACAGACTATGAAGATAATTATTATGAATATGAAATTCCATTGACGTTTACAAAAGAAGGAGCAACTCCAGTAGGCTCAGATCCGAATGAAGATGAAGAGTATAAAAAGTTGGTTTGGCCAACTGAAAATGAGTTCTTCTTTGCGTTAAAGCAATTACAGGATTTAAAAATAGAAAGAAACAATAAGGATATTTCTTTAGCTTCTGTTTACGAAATAGTTGACCCAGAAAAACCTAATAATAGAATCCGTATTAAAGGGAATCCGACTTTGGGATTGGTGAAAGGTGTGATGATTGGTTTGAAAAACACCAATGGTCAAGGCGTTCCTCAATGTGCCGAAGTATGGGTGAATGAGCTTCGCGTTAGTGGCTTGAATGAGCAAGGCGGTGTTGCAGGTTTAGCGCGTTTGGATATAAAATTAGCTGATTTGGGTACAGTTACCGCTTCTACTAATTATAGTAGTATTGGTTATGGTTCGATTGACCAGAAATTGGCGCAGCGACAATTGGAAGATGTTTTGCAATATGATGTAGCTACAAATATCGAATTAGGGCGTTTCTTCCCTAAAAAATGGGGCGTTCAAATTCCCTTTTATACACAACTTTCTAGAACCATCAAAACGCCAAAGTATGATCCGTATCAATTGGATATTCCTTTGGATGAATTATTATCAGGGACAACCGACTTAAATCGTCGTGACAGCTTACGCAAAATAGCACAAGATTATACGCAAATTCGTAGTTTGAACTTTACTAATGTTCGTAAAAATAGAGTGCGAGGAGCAGAGAAGCCAATGCCATGGGATATTTCTAACTTTAGTTTTACCTATGCTTTTTCTCAAACTTACCGACGCGACCCGAATATTGAGAGTGAAACTTTGAATTTACATAGAGGTTCATTGACGTATAACTTTAGTACTACACCAAAGTATTATACGCCATTTAAGCGTTTTATTAAAAATAAAAAACCAGAACCTGTTAAGAAAGGGGAGAAGCCAAAGAAAATTTGGATAAAGGATAAAGAAAAGACTTTTGCATTAATCAGAGACTTTAACTTTAATCCTGTACCAAATAGTATCAATTTTTCTTCTATGATGAATCGCCGATATGGCGAAACCCGTTATCGCTTCGCCGACGGAAATGGTTGGTATGATAAGCGTTTTACTTGGGATAGAACTTATGGTTTACAATGGAATTTGACGCGCGCCTTGAACTTTAGCTTCAATGCCAATAATATGGCAATCATTGATGAGCCTATTGGAGAAGTTACGGATGAGGTGAGAGATAGTATTTGGTCGGGTGTAATGGATTTTGGTCGAACCAAAAACTATACACACAGTATGAATGCATCTTATACTTTGCCATTCAAAAAAATTCCAATTTTGGATTGGATACAAGTCAGAGCGCAAGCAAATTCTGGATATAGCTGGACGGCAGCCGCATTGAATACGGTGTCATTAGGTAATGTGGTTCAGAATAATCAAACTCGTCAATTGAATGGAGATTTGGATTTTGTAAAATTATACAACAAATCTAAATACCTGAAAAAAATCAATGGAAAGTCACGAAACACACGAAGTTCGTCGAGAAGCCGTCGAGGAAATAGTGGTGATGCAAGAACAAACAGAAGTAGAAAGAGACCAAATTCTAAAAAAGAGAAAGAAAGAGAACCTTCTACATTAGAAAAAATATTGATTCGCCCATTACTTTTGGTGAGAAAAGGGCGTGTGAGTTATTCCGAAAATTTATCAACAGTTCTTCCTGGGTTTATGCCAACGACGAGCTATGCTGGTATGGATGAAACATTTTCATCACCAGGATTAGGCTTTGTTTCTGGATTTCAGCCATCAGATGCTTGGTTAGATAGAGCTGCTTTGAATGGTTGGATGTCAAGAGATATATTCTTGAATCAGCAATTTATGCAAGATTCTGCTCAGACATTAGACCTAAGATTGACGATAGAACCGTTTAAAGATTTTAGAATAGAATTGACGGCTACTCGTTCATTTAATAAGAATAGAACAGAATTCTTTAAGGTGAAAGATGACCCGATTAATGGTGTTCATGAGCATTTGAATCCTAGAGATGTGGGTAGTTTTTCTACAACGTTTTTTGCTTTAAATACCTTATTTGGTTCGCCTTTGGATGAGTTCAAGGTGTCGCCATTATTCAAGCAATTTGAAGCTAATCGAGAAATTATTTCAGCAAGATTAGGAACAGATGTATTGCACGAGTTGGACGGAGGTTACAAAGCAGGTTATGGGCGTTTTCAGCAAGATGTATTACTTCCTGCTTTCCTTGCTGCTTATACTGCGGATGACCCGAATACGGTTGACTTGAATATTTTCAATCGTTTACCTATGCCAAATTGGAGATTAACTTATAATGGTTTATCTAAGTTGAAATGGTTTAAAGATATATTTTCGTCAATTAATATTTCGCACTCTTATAGTTCTAAAATGAATGTGAATAGTTTCATTACAGATTTGGACTTTGATGCAGCAAATCCTTTTGATTTGAACCCATTGACGTTTAATTATTTCACTGAATTTGAAATACCAGATATTGTAATTTCTGAACAACTACAACCATTAATTGGTGTAGATGTAAGAATGAAAAACGATATGACAGCACGCGTAGATTTCAAAAAATCACGTACTTTGGCAATGAACTTCCGTGATTATCAATTAAGTGAAACACAAACGACGGAGTTTACCATTGGGTTTGGATATAGAATAAAGGAGTTTGTTATACCATTCTCTAAGAATGCAAAGAAGAAAAGAAGTGCTAAAAAGAAGAAGAAGAAAAATAAAAAAGGTAAAAAAGGAGATAAAAATAAACGAGGAAAACCAGGCGCGCCAGGAAAAGGTAATGCAAAAGCTGGTAATGACCTTGACCTGAAATTTGACTTTTCTTATCGAGATGACCTAACGGTTAATCACTTACTCGATCAAGATAATTCTCAAATTACTCGTGGTTTGAGAACGATTCGTATTTCGCCATCAGCGACTTATCAGGTGAATAAACGTTTGAATTTGCGCTTTTTCTTTGACCAAAGTAGAACTCTTCCGAAGACTTCTGCGTCGTTCCCGATTACGAACACGCAAGCAGGTGTAACGGTGCGTTTCTCTTTGGCACAGTAAAAGAATGAATTTCGAGTTGAAAACTCAATTTACTAAAGATAACTTTTAATTTTAGATTGTTTTAAAGTTAGGCAGATGCAACCAGCGGGAATTTATTCTCGCTTGGTTGGTCTGCTTTTTTTATGAAATTACGTCATTAGTGCAGCGTTTCAAAAGTTATTTAATGTTTCGTAGCGCGACGAGCCTCGTCGCCACGCTAACAAAAGCGGCTTTTAATAGTCGG
>CAKZLT010000248.1 GCA_937127195.1 uncultured Saprospiraceae bacterium | reverse complement strand
ATAGAACAAATATGGATCCTGGTTTTGTGATTACAAAAATCAACGATGAAATCATAACAGACATTCCTTCTATTATTAAAGCAATTGAAAATGCTAAAAATAAAGTGATGCTAGAAGGAGTTTATGAAGATTATCCTGGGGAATATTATTATGCTTTTGCTAAATAGTAGATTTTTAGCGCAGAGATGAAAAGACCGCGCTACGCGCTTAGAAAAAAGAGACGCTTTTATTAGTAGCATTTTTCACTTTTTTATAAAAAAATACAAAGAATATTGGGTGTAATTCCGTTTAGCATTTAAAGAAACTGAATAAATGATTGGAAAGACTACTAATGAAAGCGTCTCTTTTCTCTAAGTGCCTAGCGCGGTCTTTTAGTCTCTATTCTAAATTTTTATAAGAGGATTAAGGTTATTCAATGACCTTAATCCTTTTTTTGTGCTTTTTATACCTTGCTTTTTTATAAAAAGAAAAATAGAATTAATATTTTCAATAATACTTATTTATATTTATGCGAATTTTGTAGCTAGTTAGAGGCGAGAGCCGAGACCATCCTTCGGATTGTGAGAAGCGAGACTAGGCGTGAAACTTTCATAAGCCGCTACAAAATCTCGTTTCTCGCAATCCGAAGGATGGTCTCGCTTCCCGCTTCCAAAAAAATTAACTACCCAAAACCAATTTTTGGATTATGTCAGGACATTTAAAGGCACTAGTGCCGCATCTTATAGCAGCAGTCGTTTTGTTAGTCATTTCAGCCGCGTATTATTCGCCATCATTGAGTGGAAAAGTACTCAATCAATCGGATAACGTACAGGCACTTGGTATGCAAAAAGAAGTGAATAAAGTTAGAAAAGAAACAGGATTACATCCTTTGTGGACGAATAGTATGTTCGGAGGAATGCCTGTTTATCAAATTCACTTACCACAAGGAAATAGTTTGACGAGTTATATCGGAAAAGCTTTCTTTTTGGGAGGAAATATGTTTTCTCAATACCGCATTATGTTCGTCATGATGTTGATGTTTTACATATTAATGGCAGCTATGGGTGTCGATTGGCGGATTGGTCTGGTTGGAGCAATTGCTTACGGAATGGCAACGAATCACATCGTTCTGACAGAAGCAGGGCATACAACTAAGTTGATTACAATGGCTTATTTGCCGCCAACTTTAGCGGGAGTAGTACTAGCATTTCGAGGTAAATACCTTGCAGGATTTGTAATGACAGCGTTATTTATGTCTTTACAAATATTTGCAAATCACGTTCAAGTGACTTATTATTTCTTCTTAGCATTGTTCTTTTACGGTGTTTTTGAGTTTTTCAAATCATTGAAAGCGAAGGAGTTGCCACATTTTGCGAAAGCTGTAGCTGTGCTAGTCGTAGCTGGTCTAGTCGGAATCGGAACGAACACCGCCCGACTTTGGACGACTTACGAATACGTTGATGAAACGATACGCGGACAATCAGAATTAACCGTTGCAGGACAATATTCTCAAGGTTCTTCTACTAATAAGGAAGGAGAAGGATTGAGTAAAGACTATATATTTGGTTGGAGTTATGGAATCAGTGAGACGTTTACGGTACTTGTTCCTGATTATATGGGACGCGCTTCTGGCAACTTAGTAGTAGATGGTAAAGGTCAGTTGAGAGATACAGAATCTGCATTAGCATTTCAGAGAGAAGTACAACCTAAACTACAACAGGCTGGAGCAAATGCACAACAATTACAACAACAAGTTATTCGAGCAGCAAATCCTTTCCGTGGAGATGTTCCGTTTACTTCTGGTCCAATTTATTTTGGAGCAATTATTTGTTTCTTATTTGTATTAGGACTTGTTTTGGTTCAAGGCCCAATGAAATGGTGGCTATTGACAGCGACTATATTGATGGCAATGCTGGGCTGGGGTAGAAACTTCGGCGCGCTGAACTTCTTTTTATATGAGCATTTTCCGATGTTTAATAAATTCCGTGCGGTAATGATGGCACTGGGAGTTGGTCAATTATTCGTTACGGTATTAGCCATTTTAGGATTAAAAGAATTAGTCTTTAATACAGATATAGCGAAAGCTGCTAAATCCAAAGCTGTTTTGATGGCAGGAGGAATTACAGGTGGTTTATGTTTATTATTGTATTTGGGGGGCGCAATGGGCTTTATCAATTTTGGAAGTCCAAAAGATCCAGAGATTCTGAATCAATTTCCTATACTTACAAGTGCTATTTACGCAGATAGAGCGGCGATGCTTCAAGCTGATGCTTTGCGTTCTTTCTTGTTCATATTAGCAGCAGCGGCAGCACTTTGGGCAATGGCGACAGAGCGTTTGAAATGGTCTTATGCTGTAATTTTGGTTGGTGTATTAGTATTGATTGACTTCTGGGGCGTTGATAGACGTTTTATTAAAAATGAAGATTTCAAGACGAAACAACAGCAAAGCGCACAGGTGCAAGCTAGACCTGTTGATTTGACTATTCAGAAAGACCCAGAATTACATTATAGAGTTTGGGATTTATCAGGTTTTGGTGGTCAAGATCCATTCCGTTCGGCTTATGCGTCTTATTTTCATAAAAGTATGGGTGGTTATCATGCCGCTAAGTTGATGCGTTTTCAGGATTTGTGCGAACATTACCTATTTAATATGAATCCTACGGCTAATCAAAATATACTTGGTATGTTTAATACTAAGTATTTTATAATGAAAGATCCGCAATCACAGCAGCCTAGAGTTTATACAAACCCTAGTGCAACAGGTGCTTCATGGTTCGTGAGAGATTACGAAATTGTTGAAAATGCGGATGCTGAAATGAAAGCACTCGGTACACTTGACCCAAGATTTAAAGCTGTCATTGACAAAAAGCACGCGAGTTATTTGGAAGGTTTAGCCATGGATTCGACCATGACTCCAGGTGATAATATTACCATGACAAGCTATTCACCAGATAAAATGGTCTATAAAGTGAAAGCTTCAAAAGAGCGTTTGGCAATGTTTTCTGATATATATTACCCACCTTCAAAAGGTTGGAATATGTATATTGATGGAAAAAAACAAGATTTGGCGTTCATTAAAGCGAATTATGCTATTCGCGCTGCTAGAGTACCTGCGGGCGAATATCAGTTAGAAATGCGTTTTGAACCAAAATCTTTCCATACGGGTAAAATGATTGCTTTGGTTTGTTCATTATTGGTTTTCTTAGGTTTGGGATATTTCCTATTCTTATCTTATAAGAACTTTGATGTGAAAGCATTTGAGGCTAACGAAGCCGCTAAAAAAGCCGCAACAGAAATTGCTCCTAAGAAGGGAACTACTAAAAAATCATCAAGGTCAGAAGGCAATCGCCGTCAAGCACCAAAGAAAAAACGTAAGAAATAGTTTTTTAATTGGAGATGTTTTTATAAGAAAAGCCTAATTATTCAATCAAGAATAATTAGGCTTTTCTTATAGTTGTTGTCATTGTATTTAGAAATGACTATTCATTATCAATGAAATTAAGTACTTGGACAAAAGTAAACGCGTATAAATAATTAGGATTTCAAATTTTCAACTTAAAAATCAGATCGTGTCGGTTTTAAAACCATAGCCGTTAGGCTAAGCGAAAAGTGTTGGTTTTTTATAAAAAATAACACATACAAAAACGTTTTGCTTTTGCCCTTTTAGGGCGATAATTACGCTTTTTTCGCTACATAGGGCGTTGCCCTATGCTATTGCTTATGCCCCTTTGGGGCGTTTTAAAGTTTAGTCTAACGGCTATGGTTTTTAAAACCGACACGATCTGAAATCAATACGTGAAAACTTTTGTCTACTTACTTAATTTTTTACAATAGTCGCATTCAATACATCTCTAATCATAGCATCTAATAGTTTTCGATAACGTTCCACATAGTCTTGATATCTCGGTTCCATATCTTTATAGCCAGAACGACGCGGTGCAATAAAAATTCCAGAACCATATTTGGCTTGTAATTGATAATTAATTTCAACCATTTTTCCTTTCTGTTCAAATGCCATATCAATTGTAATGAGTTCAAAATAACCGATCAAAAAATCATCTAAAACCTCTTTTTTTATATTAGAAACTTCAAAATTAATTACATCACCATTGTCAATTGTTGAAAATTTGACTTTTTGCCACGTTGTTTTTTTCTTACGAAAATGAGCTGACAAATATAATTCAACTAACCCCTTGATTTCTTCAACTGAACCAAAAGCTTGTTGAGATTGCTGTTTTGGCAAATCCGATAATTTGAGTTGAAACATTCCTTTTGTAGAAAAATTAGGCTCTTCTTCCTTTTTGTCAAATTTTCCGAGTTGGTAACTCAAGTAAATTGGGTAATCACCTGATACCGAATTGATTTCGATACGGGCAGAATCCTTTCCGACCGCCATTTGAAAAATGAATTTATCTAATAACAGTTTTCCAATTTGTCCGTTGAATTTTTGTCGATAAGTATCTTTTAGGTCAAACCAATCATCTCGGGTTTTGACTTGCAGGTGTAGCTTTAAGGAATCTGAGTGAACGTCCAACTTTTGGATAGAAATAACTTGATTGAGTTGAGTTGCATTGAGCCATTCTTGATAGAGGACTAAGGTTTCATCAAAAAAAGCTTGCTCTTTCTTAAAGCCTTTTTGCGCTATTGCGGTCGAAATGACAAGAGACCACAAAAGAATGGTAACGGCAAAGCGGTAGATTTTTTGTTGGATGAATAATTGCATTGTTTTTTCTATTCTTTCTTGATGCTTTCTGAAAATTTTCAGAGAACCTTCTTGTGTTAGTAGTTATGCAAAAAGTGCTTATTTCTTTGGTATAAATGATTAAGAAAGAACGGGGTTTAACCTGTTAAAATTGCTTTTTTAACGACGAAAGGCTATTTTGAATAGACTTTTATAAATAAAAAGTATCTAATTGAAAGTTTGAGGACAATTATTAGAAGCGAGACCTGTCTTTGCCATCAGGCAGATTATAGCGACTTATAAAAGTTAACGCTTAATCTGGCTTCTAGCAACCCGAAGGACGGTCTCGCCTCTCGCTTCCAAATTATTTTTTAATAATTTTCAAAACAGTATTGGCTTCTGATGTATTAATTTTTATAAAATAAATACCAGCAGGTTGGTTCAAATTTAATTCGAATTGTTGAGCTACATTCAAAAATTCACTAGCGACTACACGACCATCTACCGATAGCGTTTGAACGTTAATGTTTTGATATACAGCACCTAAATCAATATTCAATTGCTCAGTTACAGGATTTGGTGCATACTGAATGGCTTGATTAAGAATTTGGTCTTTAGTGCTAATAATTGTAACAGTATAACAACTAGAAGTTGCTGCACAATTGTCACTATTGATTATTTCAACTGAATATTGACCGCTAGTTGTTGCTACAAAAACGGCATTCGTTTCACCAATAATCGGTGTATTGGTAGCGCAATCAATCCATTGATAACTACCTGCTCCAGCAATTGCCGAAAGTGTTGCATCCATTTGAGTAATCGCTGTATCGACGGTCGAAATAGTCAAATTAATAGTTGAAACGCTATCACAGCCAGCCACATTCGTAAAAGTATCGACTAAAACTTGTGAAGTTGTATAAGTTTGACCATCAGTGGCAAGATAAGAATCACAAGCCGTTACATTAGAAGTTGTAGCTTCGTTAGCAATCGTTAAATTAACTGTAATGATACTATCACAACCAATTGAGTTAGTTGCTGTTTCTGTGAAAGTTTGCGAAGAGTTATAAGTTTGACCATTAGAGGAAGTATAAGAATCACAAGCCGTAATATCAATACTACTAGTGGTACTGTTTGTAATGGTCAAAGAAATAATGATAATACTATCACAACCTGCTGCATTCGGAATAATATCCTGAAAACCAGTAGTTGTAGTATAAACTGCACCGCTTGGAGCAGTATAAGAATCACAAGCAACTACAGAAAAAGAGCTATTGGTATTTCCGCCACCAGAAGCTAATGTTTTCCCCGTTGTCCAGTTAGAAGTATTTCCAGACAACGAAAAATTAGTCAAAGTTCCATTATTACTATTTCCAGAATCATCCATAGCGGTATTCATACTTGAATTCATTCCGTTGGCAGTGCCTTGATTTAACTTATAATAACCAGCCAAACCTGTTGTATTACAAAGCTCATTATCTTTATTCGATTGAATTTCGGTAGCTGTACGAGCGACTGTCCAAATACGGATTTCATCTATTTGACCACCAAAATAATTAACACCGTCGTTTCTTCTACCAATAGAAAGTCCAGAACCAGCAGCCGTATTGACAGCCGCGGCAGTGATATTTCCACTAGCATCTAATGCGCCATCAATGTATAATTTAAATTTATTCGTTGCCGAATTATCAAAAACTACCGCTATATGATGCCACGTATTATCATCCACATCAGTGACACTATTCAAGCCGCCGCCACCAATTTCAATGCGAAGTTTGCCTTGAAGCACATTAAGTGTAAAACGTGTTCCTAATGGCATTGTACCCATTCCAACTATTACTTCCTGGGAAGTGACATTAGGTGTTTTTATCCAAGCCTCAATAGTTCTATTTTGAGCTCCCGTAATGTTTGAAATATTCGTTTGAATATAATCATTAACACCATCTAAGGCTAATCCATTTTGAGAAAAACCACTCAAAGAGAATGATAAAATGCAAATTATTCCTAGTAAATTTTTTTTCATGTTATAGGATTTTTTTGTTAGAAATTATCAAATTCTGGTTCTTTATGATTTTATGTGATTTATCTAAAATTTCGCTTTTTCAAATGGTTTCTGGTTTCTAGTTTCTGCTACCGTTGTTAATCGAAACAGCGGTAGCAGAAACCAGAAACTAGAAATAATCAGATTAAGTAGTTGACATTTTGAATGACCACGTAAAATCATATAGAACCCAAATTCTTTAGAGTTGAGAAGTGAGATGCTATAAATGCTTTACACTTAATCTAGGCTTCTGAAGAATTAAGAATTTTATAAAAATAACATTTGTTCTCTTTTTTTTATAAAAAAGTAAAAACAGGCTGTATCTTTTTTAGAATCTCACATTATAAATACAGAAATAGACCAGTAAGAGGGATTAGGAATGTAGAAATTATCCCAATGACGATACTTTCTAATCCACTCTTTTTATTTTTTTGGCTTTAAAATGCTTTTAAACAATATAAAATACTGGTTGAAAACCTAATGTTCAAATGAATTTTCTAACTTAGCGACGATATAATAAATGCCCACAGCAACTCAAACTAGCCCACTTGCAAGTAGGTTTAGTATAAAAAAGAAAGCATTCATGACGGCAAAAAATACCGTTTCGGAGGATGCGATTCAGGCAGAATGGGAAGAAGTACAACTTGCCCAGCAAAATCCTGCTATGTTTCGTCCACTCTACAGCCGCTACTATGAACCGATTTTTCGATTCATCTTTCGTCGCACAAGCGATGAGATGTTAACGGGAGATTTATGCGCACAAGTGTTCCTAAAAGCGATGCAAAAAATCAAAAAGTATCAATTCAAAGGTGTGCCTTTTTCGGCATGGTTGTATAGAATTGCAAGTAATGAAGTGGCACAGCATTTTAGAAATGTTCAAAAAAATCGCGTCGTTAGTATAGAAGAAAATAGTGTAAGCGATATGATGGAAGAGGTCGAAATGAGTGATTTGGGCACACATCGACAACTTTTAATTGATACACTTAATAATATGAAAGACGAAGAAGTGCAATTGATTGAAATGCGCTTTTTTGAGCATCGAGCCTTTAAAGAGATTGCTAGCATTCTTGGAATTACAGAGAGTAATGCCAAAGTGAAAACCTATCGCTTATTAGAAAAGATGAAAAAACGAATGCAAAAGCAAATAAAAAAGTGATTGGTAACCAGTTAATTGGTGATTAGTCCGTTACAAATTGCCTTTATAAATTGAGGTAGTATTTCTAAAAAAATAAAATGCTTTAAAAGCATTAGGGAGTATAATGACAGAATTATTTTGTGTTTAAATATTTTTTTAGCACAAATTATTGATAATCAGATTTATAAGTTTTTAAAACTTTACAGGTTTATAATGGTTAAATTTTGTCATAGTACTTAAATAAAAAAAATTGCTTGGTTATTGATTTTAATAAATTAAATAATCTAAACATTATGAATATCATGTTCTGATGAATGTTTGAAGACGGGTTTGATAAACCGACAGAGCGAGTGGGCCTAAGTCGAGTTAGCATCTTTGGGTGAAACCATTTTGAATAGAGGGG
>CAKZLT010000247.1 GCA_937127195.1 uncultured Saprospiraceae bacterium | reverse complement strand
TATTTTTAACGCAGTATAAATGAAAAACAATAAGTTCGACTGGTAGGTTATTTTTTGCCTACTCCCTAATTCCTCAAGGCTCTATCTTTTAACAAAAAGCCCATATTCAATAATGAATATGGGCTTTTTAAAGTTCTAAGACTTAAGATTAATCCTTCTTACCATATAAATCTTTCTCTTCTACGACTCTAACTTTATCTCCTGTTTTCAAGTTACGAGCCACTTCTTGATAAGGACCGACTACTACGGTTTCTCCTTTTTTCAAGCCTTTCGTAATTTGTATATATTCATCATCTTGAATACCAACAGAAACTTCGCGAACACTCACACTATCAGCCAATTGTATAAAAACAACCGTTCTAACTTCATCATTGTTGGTGTCTTTTTTCTTCTTTTTATCGTCTTTTTCCTCTCTACTTGTTACTGCTGGAACGGGCAAACTCAACGCTTTTTCAATCGTATTGGTCTTAATATCAACCGTTGCGGACATTCCTGGACGGAATGGAAACTTACGGTTTTTTTGAATAAGATTTTTGTAAGAATTTCTATTGACACGAACCTTAACCGTAAAGTTGGTTACTTGGTCAGAAGAAAAACCACCTGCTGCGTTTTCTTGCGCTGTATTGGCAATTTCCATAACTGTTCCTGTGAATTTTTTACCCAAATAAGCATCCACTTCAATATCTGCTTCATCGCCTACATTTACACGCAAAACGTCATTTTCACTCACATCGACTTGAACTTCCATGAATTTCATATTGGCAATTCTTAAAATTTCTGTACCCGACATTTGCAAAGTTCCTACAACGCGCTCCCCTTTTTCGACATTCAACTTAGAAATACTACCACTTGTCGGTGCATAAATTGCCGTTTGACTCAAGTTCGTAGTAGCTTCTTTAACAGTAGCTTGCGCACTTTTTACACCAAAACGAGCTGCTTCTGCTGACTGTTTTACTGCTTCAATGTTTGCTTCTGCCGATTTTATATTCGCGTTAGCCGTTTTCATACTGGCCAACGAGTTATCAAATTCTACTTGTGCAATCGCGCCATCTTTCAATAACTGAGTATTGCGATCGTGTACCGTTTTGGCATTATCATATTGCGCTTGCATTTGCAAAAGTTGAGCTTCTACTTGCTTCACTTGTGACAATGAATTAGCTAATTGTGCTTTAGAAGAGTTCTGAGAAGCAACTGCGCGCTCCAAAGCTGACTGATAAACGTCTGGTTTGATTTTGCAAAGCAATTGACCTTGTGTTACAGAATCGCCTTCTTCTACATATAACGCGACTATTTCACCCGATACATCAGAACTAATGCGAACTTCAATTTCTGGAAAAATACGCCCTGCCGCTGATACTGTTTCTGTGATTACACGTTCTTTGACTTCCTCTACAGTCACTTTCGTGCCTACTTCTTTGCCTTTTTTACTCATAGAAGCAACAACGACCAATACAACAACAACTGCTAGTAAGATAAAAATTAACCTTCTGCTCTTTTTCTTTTTAGTTGACATTTTTATATAATTTGATACTGGCTGCTAGTTGCTAGCAACTAGATTTTTATTTCAATTGAATAGATTTTCCTTGATAGAAATCAATGATTTTTAACTTAAAAATATAATCGTATTTCGCTATGATGTAAAGCGTTTTTGCACTTTCTACATTATTTCTTGCGGTATTATACTCAAAACTATTAGCTGAACCTGCTTTAAAACGACGTTCTGTATTTTGAAATGCTGCTTCTTGTGCGTTAACACTTTTTTCGGAAGCTTGTAACTGCTTATAAGCTGCTTTTGCATCAGCGATAGCACGTTGAATATCTGTTTTTAAGTTTTGTTTAAGAATGCGATTATTAAACTGTTGATTCAATACGCCTAATTGCGATTGCTCAATAGAAATCTTAGTTAAGCCTCTATTATAAATCGGTACGTTCAATGTCAAACCAACAAAAACGCTTAAATTTCCACCAAACTGCTGAAAGTAATTTGCATTAGGAAAAGTAACATCTGCTCTCTGAGTAGTTAGTCCTATTTGTGATGCTTGACCATCTACGAAACCATTATAAAAGGTAGTTTCGTCTGTTAAAGAAATATTAGGATTAGTTATATCTCGACCAATACTTGAATAATTGGTACTCAAACCTCCACCTACGCTAAGCGTTGGTAATAAGGCACTTTTTGCAATCTCAACTCCTTTTTCTGCACTTTTAGTTCTCAATTCTCCAGCCGCGATATTAGGCTGATTTTGAAGTGCTACATTATAAACACCTTCCAAAGCAACGGCATTCAATTGGTCACCTGCTGGTAATTCTATGGTTGGTTTTTCGATTACAAATGGCGCATTTGGCTCTAATTGTAATAATTGTTTGATATTCAAATAAGCAATATCAACATTATTTTGATTGCCAACCAAAGTTTGTTCGCTCGTTGCAATTTGTGCTTCGATGTCCAAACTATTATTTGCAGGTAATGTTCCCGCTTTGATTAACTTATTCGTCTGAGCGAGTTGATCTTCCAACTGCTTAATATTCACTCGACTATTGCCTAGTTGCTCTTCTGCCAAAAGTACTTGCAAATACGCTCTAGCGACTTGAAGACTAATATTATTTTTAAAATTATCAACATCTAATTTAGATGCTTGAAGGTTATATTCGCTTTGTTTGATTGTGTTCGGAATACGTCCGCCACTATATATAATAGCCCCCGTATTCAAAGAAACGCCATTGGTATGAATAGAATTTTGAACGAAATCGTTGGTTGTCGGGTCAATCGAACGACCACTATTGAAACCATAAGAAACAGAACCCGAAAGATTCGGATAATATTCTCTTTTGTTACCTTTCAGAGTCAATTCTGACTGCTGAACAGAAAGACTAGATTGCTGTATCGACAGGTTATTTTGCTGTGCATACTTGATACAACGCTCCAAAGACCATTGTCCGTCTTGTGCAAAACTGAAACTCGAAAATCCTAAAAGGATAAGAACCGTAAAGATATTTTTTATCATAATGACATATTTTGATTGCCACTACAATAGTAGTCAATTGACTAAGAATGTCCGTATTATTTATATGAAGAGGTGAGATTTTTGGATGAAAAAAAATTTCATTCTTATTTTAATAAAAAATCAATATTGCGTTTCAAGCCTTTGAATTTTGTCCGCTTGACTGCTGATTTTCTAAAAAGCACTCTAAAAACCTCTTCGGTGACTTCTTCCCAATCGTTTCTGGTTAATCCCAACAAGTCGGCGTGCGGCTCAAAACTCGGTTCGGCGTGTCGTTTAGAAAAACGATTCCAGGGACAAACATCTTGGCAAATATCACAACCA
This sequence comes from uncultured Saprospiraceae bacterium, assembly GCA_937127195.1. GTDB lineage: Bacteria > Bacteroidota > Bacteroidia > Chitinophagales > Saprospiraceae > CAKZLL01. The sequence goes on along the minus strand of CAKZLT010000247.1, from coordinate 4,311 downwards.
AACATCCAATTTTCGAACTTGCCTTTAACTTCATCAGGAATTGCAGCTTTAAGTTCAATGGTAAAATATGAGATACATTTGCTTCCATCAACCAAAAATGGTTCAACAATTGCATCTGTCGGGCAAGCATCAATACAGCGTGTACAAGTCCCACAATAGTCTTTGATCGGTGCGTCAGGCGATAATTCTAAATCAATAATTAATTCTGCTAAAAAGAAAAACGAACCTTGTTGCTTGTTAATTAGTAAGCTATTTTTTCCAATCCAGCCCATTCCGCTGTGTTTTGCCCAATCCCGTTCCATTACTGGCGCAGAATCTACAAAACACCGCCCACTTACTTCTCCAATTTCTTCATTTATTAACGCTAAAAGCGTTTTTAATTTGTTTTTAACGACATGATGATAGTCTTTTCCGTAAGCGTATTTAGATATTTTTGGCGCATTTTCATCGGTTGGTTTTTCGTCTGTATAATAATTATACATCAACGTTACGACGGTTTTTGCACCATCGACGAGTTTTGTTGGGTCAATCCTTTTATCAAAATGATTTTCCATGTAAGACATTTCTCCATGAAAACCTTGATTCAACCATTTTTCGAGCCTTTTGGCTTCTTCGTCTAGTTGCCTCGCTTTAGCAACTCCAACAAAAGAAAAGCCTAAGTCCAACGCGGATTGCTTGACAAATTGAGTTCGTTGATGGATTTGCATTTGTAAATTAATTTGAATGATTTTTTATTTTAATCGATGTTTTTTGAACCACAAAGGGACAAAAGAAAGCAAAGTGATGTTTATAGGATTCTTTCTTTATTTCACTTATTGTTGATTATTAGTTTTTTATAAAAAAAACACTCCTAAAGTTTTTCAACTAAATAAAAAGCCAAAGTAAAACAAAGTTTCTCATCAAAAGAAATTTGAAAACAATTAGCTTTTTTTATAAAAAATAATAAAACTACTAAACTTAATAGTAAAACTATCGTTTCTGCTTTCAGAACATTTAACAAGCTAAAAGATATGAATAAATTGACCGCTTTACAACGCTTTTTTGCGTTGCTAAGCATTGACAAGAAAGAGATTTCCAATATTTACATTTTTGCTATTTTTAGTGGACTGATTAATCTATCCTTACCTCTTGGTATTCAAGCTATTATCAATCTCATTAATATTGGAGAGGTTTCTACTGCATGGATTATTCTAGTTGCTTTGGTGATTGGAGGAATGGTTATGGTTGGTGTTTTGCAGATTATGCAATTGACGATTACAGAGCGTTTACAACAAAAAATATTTACTCGTTCGGCTTTTGAATTTGCTTATCGCTTACCCAGAATGCAAATGTCCGCAGTGAGAAAATATTACGGGCCTGAGTTGGTTAATCGCTTTTTTGATACTTTAAATATCCAAAAAGGAATACCAAAAATTCTTATTGATTTATCTCAAGCCTCTTTACAAGTTCTTTTTGGGTTGATATTATTATCTTTTTATCATCCTTTCTTTATCTTTTTTAGCCTTTTCATCGTTTTGGTACTCTTCCTAATTATCCGCCTAACTGGACCAACAGGGTTGAAAACCTCTTTAATGGAATCTAAATATAAATACGCTGTAGCTCACTGGTTAGAAGAAGTTGCAAGAACTTTGGAAACTTTTAAGCTAGCAGGAAAGACTGACTTGCCACTTGAAAAAACAGATGAACTAGTCACGGGCTATTTAAAATCAAGAAATAAACACTTCCGAATTTTGATGACTCAGTATATCAATATGATTACTTTGCGCGCCATTATTGCGGCTGGTTTATTGATTTTGGGAGGAATGTTGGTTATTCAGCAGCAAATGAACATTGGTCAGTTTGTCGCCGCAGAGATTGTCATAATTTTAGTTTCAGCCGCTATTGAAAAGATTATTTTGAGTTTAGAAACGGTATATGATGTTTTGACAGCTATCGAAAAAATCGGTACCGTTACCGATTTACCATTAGAAGATACTTCTGATAATCGAATTAAAAATATTACAAAGGAAGAAGGATTGAGCGTTCGATTACGTGATTTTAGTTATCGTTTTGAGGATGCCAATGAGGATATTATTAAAAATATGAACTTGAATATTAGCCCAGGCGAAAAGGTTTGTATTGCAGGTTTTAGCGGTTCTGGTAAGTCTCTTTTATTACAAATCATTGCAGGATTATATGAAAATTATACTGGAACAATTGCTTATAATAATATTCCTTTAGGAAATGTTGATTTGACAGAACTGCGCTATATCATGGGTGATAGTTTGGCGCGAGAAGATATATTTTCAGGAACAATTTCTGAGAATATTTCAATGGGGCGACCAAATATTGATTTTGATGATATTAAAAAAGCGGTTGAAATCGTTGGTTTGACCGAATTTATTGAAAGCGTAAAAGAAGGATATAACAAGGTTTTAGATCCAGAAGGTAGAAAATTACCGAAAACAGTTACGCAAAAAATCATGTTGGCGCGCTCAATTATCGGCAAACCAAAAATGATTTTATTGGAAGATACTTTCAATAAATTAGAAACGCTTGATAGAGAACGTTTGATGAATTACTTGTTGTCAGAAGACAATGGTTGTACTGTGATTGCAGTATCCAATGATCCAAAAGTTGCTAGTCATTTTAAAAGAATTGTTGCTTTAAAAGAAGGCGAAATGATTGATTGCGGCACATTTGCGCAAACAATGGAAAAAGATTGGTATCAAGAAGTTTTTAATGTTTAATGTTTGAAAATGAGCAACAAAATCGCTCTCCTTTCAATTCTAAAAAGTCATTTTTTATAAAGATTAGAAATAGAAAAAAATGTTAAACCTAAGTAGGAATCGCATAGATGATAAAGTTAATAAGGCAAAATATAAATCGTTTCAAATTCTTAAAAAGTCTAGTAAAGCGAATATGTTAGCCAGACTCTTGATGATTTTGTTGGCTATTTTCATCGGTTTTATGTTCTTGCCTTGGACTCAAAATATTCGTTCAAAAGGATATGTAACGACACTTAATCCAGAGCAAAGACCACAGACTATTCATTCTATTATCGCTGGGCGAGTAGAAAAATGGTTTGTTCGAGAAGGTGATTTTGTGTCAAAAGGAGATACTATTTTATTTATTTCAGAAATAAAAGATAAATACCTTGACCCTAATTTATTGGACAGAACGCAACAACAAATTGCTGCTAAAGAATTATCCGTTCGCTCGTATAACGAAAAAGTTGGTGCGCTTGACAACCAAATAAAAGCCTTGCGACAAACCCGAGATTTGAAGTTGAAACAAGCACAAAATTATTATCGACAGGGCTTGCTAAAAGTAGCTTCGGATAGTATCAATTTTGAGGTAGCTAAGAAGAATTTTGAAATTGCCAATGTCCAATTTGGTCGAATGGAACAAATGTACAAAGACGGAATTGAGTCTTTGACGAAGTTAGAAAGTCGTCGAGTGAAATTTCAAGAATCACAAGGAAAACTAATCAGCTCCGAGAATAAACTTTTGACGAGCAGGAATATACTTTTGAATGCTCAAATTGAATTGGTTTCTATCGCAAATCAGTATCAAGATAAGCTAGCAAAAGCAAGTTCCGATCGCTTTTCAACGCTTTCTGGTCAGTATGATGCAGAAGCAAAAGTGACTAAAATGCAAAACGAATACATGAATTATTCGGTGCGTCAAGGGATGTATTATATCACTGCACCACAGGATGGATATATCACAAAAGCATTGACAACAGGTATCGGAGAAACACTCAAAGAAGGTGAAAAGATAGTGAGTATTATGCCTTCTAATTATGATTTGGCAATTGAAATGTATATCAAACCGATGGATTTACCTTTGGTAAAGAAAGGGCAACCAATACAGATTTTGTTTGATGGATGGCCAGCAATTGTATTTGCAGGTTGGCCAAATGCTTCGTTAGGAATGTTTCGTGGAAAGGTTGTAGCCATTGATAACTTTGCCAATGACAAGGGCGAATTTAGGTTATTAGTCGCTCCAGAAGAATCAGAAAAGAAATGGCCAAAAGCACTCAGAGTCGGTGGTGGCGCTGAAGGTATGGCTTTGCTCCAAAATGTACCGATTTGGTACGAAATCTGGAGACAATTGAACGCCTTTCCGCCTGATTTTTATGATACAAAGATTAAAGATGAAAAACTAAAAACCAAAGCTCCATTGAAATCGGTTAAGTAGAATCGGTTGTGAGTTGCGGGTTGCGGGTTGCGGGTTGCGGGTTGCGGGTTGCGAGTTGCGAGTTGCGAGTTGCGAGTTGCGAGTTGGCTACCGCTATTAGTTACAAAACAGCGGTAGCCAACTCGCAAC
>CAKZLT010000246.1 GCA_937127195.1 uncultured Saprospiraceae bacterium | reverse complement strand
GGTTCATTTTTTAAGTGCTTTTAAATAGAACAAAGAAAAAGTAGAATGGTGCTAGTTATTTATTTTTCTTCACTAATTGAATTGTTTCTTTTTTTTATAAAATCCCTAGTGGAATCGAACAACAAAGAAACGGAATTAGTTTTGTTTTTGGGCAAATATCTGTTTATAAAATTCCTCTATCTAAATTTTCTTTTTATAAAGAACGAATTCAACTAAGAATTCATTATTTTTCGGAAATAAAAAAACTCTAATTTCTTAACCAAATCTCTAATCTAATTTATAATGACATCTACTAGAAGAAATTTTTTACTAAAAAGCAGCCAATTAGCACTCGGTGTTGGATTGATAGGCTGCCAAACCAAAAACAATTCTGATGAAGATAATAGCTCAGAACAGCTAAACTCAGAAGCTCCTTCCAATGAAAATAATGCTTTATTTTTCAAAATATCCTTAGCTCAATGGTCTTTGCATAGGACTTTGAAGGAAGGAAAAATGGACAATCTAGATTTTGCGGTTAAAGCCAGAAATGACTTTGGTATTGAGGCGGTTGAATATGTCAATCAATTCTTTGAAGACAAAGCAAAAGATACCAATTATCTAGGTCAAATGAAATCTATTGCTAGTGATAATGGTGTTGAAAGTCTCCTTATTATGGTTGACGGCGAAGGAAATTTAGGTGACACTGATGATAAAAAACGAAAACAAGCAGTTGAAAATCATTATAAATGGGTTGAAGCTGCCAAGTTTTTAGGCTGTCATTCTATTCGTGTAAATGCTTTTGGGCAAGGCTCAGCGTTAGATGTCGCCATAGCTGCGGTTGACGGATTGGGTTCTTTAGCCACTTTTGCCAAAGATTTTGACATCAATGTCATTGTCGAAAATCATGGCGGATATTCTTCTGATGCTGATTGGATGATGAATGTGATGCGCAAAATTAGTATGGATAATTGTGGAATGTTACCCGATTTTGGCAACTTTTGCATAGAACGCGACTCTGGAAAACAATGGGAAGGCAAATGTATTAATGAATTTGATAGATATAAAGGTGTTGAAATGTTTATGCCGCTTGCCAAATCTGTGAGTGCAAAATCTCATGACTTTGATGAAAATGGTAACGAAACTCATACTGATTATTCTAAAATGCTAAAAATCGTAAAAAATGCTGGTTACTCTGGCTATATCGGCGTAGAGTATGAAGGAAGTGAACTTTCGGAATATGAAGGAATTAAAGCGACAAAGGCTTTACTTGAAAAAATTGGAAAAGAATTGGGATAATGGTTGCGAATTGCCAGTTCTGAGTTGCAGGTTGGCTATCGCTAATAGTCCAAACTAATAGCGGTAGCCAACCCGCAACTCGTAACTAGTACCCCCTAAACTCTAATAAACAGTCAAATTTGTATCTATTTCTTTTGCGTAAGCATTAATCCCTCCAGCCAAGTTATACAAGTTATCCCAACCGTGCGTTTTTTCTAAAAAATCAACGATTGCTCCACTCCTTCCTCCTGAACGACAGTGTATTACCACTTTTGTATCTGTATTAATTTTATTTGCATTCATAGGAATATCTCCCATCGGAATATGCAAACCTCCCAAGGTTGAAACCGCTACTTCGTGCGCCTCACGGACATCAATTAATTGAAATACTTCACCGCTATCTTGCAAAGCTTTCAGCTCTTGAACTGTCATCGTTTTCATAGAATTCTTATTTTTTGTTTCTATTGTGGATTTTATTCCACAGAATTGTTCGTAATTAATTAACTCTTTTATCGCTTTTTGGTTCGGACGTTTAAAGATTTTTAATGTCCGTGTACTAAAAAACTTCGCGTCAAAGATAAACAATCTACCAGATAAAGTTTCTCCTATTTCTGCAATAACTTTTATTACCTCATTTGCTTGAAGGCTTCCTATAATCCCAGGTAATACACCCAAAACTCCAGCTTCCGCACAATTAGGAACAAGGTTGGGCGGTGGTGGTTCTGGATATAAATCTCGATAGTTTGGTCCGTGTTCTCCTTTTTCATTTTTATAATTAAAAACCGTTACTTGTCCTTCAAAACGAAAAATAGAAGCAAAAACGTTCACTTTATCAAGGATACAACAAGCATCATTGATAAGGTAGCGTGTCGGAAAATTATCTGTTCCATCTGCGACAATATCATAATTTTTAATAATATCCAGTGCATTATCTGCTGTCAACGTTGTATTATATATATTGATATTGATAAAAGGATTCAACTCTAAAAGTCGTTCGCGAGCAGCTTCGGCTTTCAATTTCCCTTCTTGATTGACACCATAAAGGACTTGTCGTTGCAAGTTGCTTGCATCCACTCTATCAAAGTCAACAATACCAATTGTCCCGACTCCCGCAGCCGCTAAATACAAAAGAACAGGGCTTCCAAGTCCTCCAGCACCAACTACTAATACTTTAGATTTTTTGAGTTTTTTTTGAGCTTCTAGTCCAAATTCTTCCAAAATCAAATGCCGACTATACCTTTCTAATTCTTCTTTTGAAAACATAATTCTATAATAAATATTTGAAACCATACAAAATATAATAGTTGGACTTCCTACGGAGACCGTTTCGATGTTGAATAGATTTGTTTACTGATTTTACGCAAAAGTGCTTTTGTTAGTAGCATGGAAATCACCGAGGTTTCGGGACACGTGCTGATGAACAAGTTCATACGCTGACAACTTCGTTGTTCGCGGATAATCCGCCGAGGCTTCGGGACAGGCGCGGATTTAACTTGTTGTTTCATTCAAATTCGGTATTAAAAGCATCATTGCTTCTAGATTTAGCTTTTTTGATTACGTTTCAATAAAGAAAAAATCTAAATCCGCGATTCTCTGCGAATTGCGAAGCAATCAGCGTATGAACTTGTTCATCAGCGAATCCATACACCAAACAAAAGTACTTTTGAGTAATATGAGTTATTAACCTTCCAATTCTTCGATTTTCTTATAAATTTCTTCGCTGGCTTCTAGTGCTTTTGCATAAGCTTTCAAATCTCCATTACGTTGAAAATCTCTAGCCTCTTCCAATTTGACTTTATAAGCTTTTTCTAACTTTTTTATCTTTCCTCCTTTAAATAATCCAAACATAATATTTTGATTTTGTTTTTTGACTTAAAAAGCCAAAAGATGTATTTTTTGCTATCCTAACGTTCCGAACTTAAAATAGTTGGAAGGAATACTTTATCCGATTAAAATATTATCTATTCTAGCACACCGTTTGCTATAAAACATTTTATAATAAGAAATAGGATGAAATTTACAACTTACACACCTTTTGCCGTTAGACATTTTCTAATAAATTTATTATTGCTAACAACGATAATGGGCTTTTCGAGTTGCTTTTTAAAAAATAGGCATAATAATATAAAAGAAGAAATATTGGAAATTCAGGAAGAGAAAAGCCAAATTACTTATGTGGCAACTTATATTATAAAGGTAGAAAAACCTAAAGGAGTCGAACAAGAAACTTTTTCTTTAGAAAAAATAAATAAGGCTCGTGGTTACCTAAAAACATCTAAAGGATTTAATAATAGCGAAGAAGAAAACATCTATAAAGTAGAATTTTTGGATGAAAATAAAAATATTATCGCTACGACAACAACACGAAATCCATTGACAAAACACTTCGAAGCACCAAACGAATCTGGTAAAATTGAAAGTAAAACCGTTACGGTCACAGAAGATATTATTGGAGTAAGAGTCAATTACAGTCCATTAATTACATCTATGAAGTTTTACAAACCTGCTATTCCTCAACCCATTTTATTACAAGAGTTAATCATTTCAAAAGAATAAGTATCATTTCATTTTGAATGTAAATTCAAAACACTTCATATAAAGCAAGTAAAATATCCTTTAACAATAACACAAATTTTTCATGAATAAACTATTAACAACATTATTTTTTGTCTCTCTATTTTTTACAGTCAACGCTCAAACCTATCCCGTTACAGCAATTATAAATAATGGCCCTGATGCCAAAAGGGTTAATTATGTTGTATTGGGTGATGGTTACAAAAGCAATGAATTAACCACTTATATTAGCGATGTAACTAACATTTCTAATAGTCTTTTTAATGCATCTCCATTCAAAGAATACAAGAATTTTTTTAATGTATATGCCATAGAAGTACCATCAAACGAAAGCGGTGCTGACCATCCTGCAACAGCTTCTGACGTAGTTGAGCCTATCTTCCCCGCAGCTAGTGTAGATAATGCATTTGGTTCTACTTTTGACGCTTTTAACATTCACAGGCTTTTAGTTCCTATGGATAATCAAGCGATTATTAGTGTTTTATCTAATAATTTTCCGAGTTATGATCAAGTTATGGTTATGGTAAATTCTTCTCATTATGGAGGTTCTGGAGGTTGGTTAGCTACTTCTTCTACGGCTGCTTCGGCTTCAGAAATTGCGATTCATGAGTTAGGGCATTCTTTTGCTGGATTGGCAGATGAGTATTGGGCTGGTGATGTTTACGCTGCCGAAAAACCTAATATGACTGCAACAAGTGACCCAAATGCCGTCAAATGGAAAGATTGGGTTGGTACGAATAGCGTTGGTGTATTCCCTCATGGAGCTTCTGGAAATCAAGCGAACTGGCATCGACCACACCAAAATTGCAAAATGCGCTATTTAGGTGTTGATTATTGCTCTGTTTGTTCTGAAGCGATTATTGATAAAATTTACTCTTTGGTCACGCCTATTGAAGCTTCTTTGCCTTTAAATAGTAATGTCATTTATAATGGTTCACCTTTAGATTTTGGTTTGACACTTGTTTATCCTTCTCCTAATACGTTGACTATTGAATGGGAACTGAATGGTACTGTAATCGGCAGTTCGGAGCAACTAACTATTTCTGAGTCACAATTGACTCTATCCAATAATACATTAGTTGCAAGAGTTACCGACAATACAACGATGTCAAAATCGTATGCACCAGCAAATGGTTATGTATTTACCAAATCATGGAATATCCAAAATCCTACTTTGACAAATGTTGGTGAAGTGATTGCATCTGATGAAATCACTAAGTTTTATTATAAAGCATTTCCAAATCCTGTTCAAGATAATTTGACTGTTCAGTATTTTTATAATGGAAAAACAACAGATGCAAATCTTTCAATTTTGTCTGTTGATGGTAAGCTTTTAAAAGAAAAAATGGTTAATCTAGTAAATGGGGATAATAACTTTCAAGTAGAAATGTCAGAATTTTCGGAGGGTATTTATATTATAAATATTAATAATGAGCTATTAAAAGCGAGCTTTCAAGTAGTCAAAAATTAAATTTTTATAAAAAAACACAACAAATAACTGTTTTTTTTTGGTTCTCTGAAAATTATTGCGGAACATCACACTTGCGCTATGGTAATTTGCAGAGAACCTATTTTTTTATAAAAGAGTACTCTTTGGTATCCAAGGAATGATTAAAGAAAAGCTAGTGAAAAACAATAATTCATTATTTTTAAAAATTAAAAAAAATTGGGCTAAATTTTCTGGTTATGGCTTAGATGATGATTTTTCTTATATCGAAAGAATTAGAGTCAGAGTTTTGAATCAAGCTATCATTATTGTTGCTTTGATTCAGAGTACTATATCTATTTCTCATCTTTATTATTTTCAATTAGAAGGTCTTTTATCGGGGTTGATTATTCTAGGTTTATTGTTTTTTTTATTACATCTTAATAAAAAGAAAAAGCACTATACATCACGTTTGGTCCTTAATATTATAATGCCTCTTATCATCTTTATTATAGGTATTATTTATGGAGGCAGTGCAGGCACGCAATATAATTTTTTTACCTTTATACTCACCTCATTTTTCTTTCATCAGCGATTCAGAACAAAATTACTTCTTGCCTTTTTCAATTTTAGTCTATATCTAACTTTAAAATATTATTGGGAAAATAATGAAAATTTTCTTTCATCCGACCTTTTTCTTTTCATTGAGATACTTACTTTTATAATTACAGCAACAGTAATTGTAACAATTATACATATTTTTTTAACCGAAATTGAACAGTATAATCTAACCAATAAAAAATTATTGCAAACACTTGAAGAGAATAATAATCGACTTCAAGCAGCCAACGAAGAGTTAGAACGATTTGCTTACATTGCTTCCCATGACCTCAAAACGCCACTACGAACTATTATTAGTTTCACAGGATTATTAGAAAGGGATTTTAAAAAAAATAAACTGGACAGCTTTCCTGATTATTTTTCTTATGTAAAAGAAGGGGCAAAACAAATGAATAGTTTGATAAGTACAACTTTGGAGTACTCAAAAGTAAATCATGAAGTGGACGTTGAGAGGGTAGAAGTCGATTTGAATAGAGTTGTCGAAAAGGTTAAAGCGAATCTGTTACAAACGTATGGTGAGAATATTTTTATAGAAAAAGATAACTTGCCTATTTTCTTAGCAGAGGAAGGACGAATGATTTTACTTTTTCAAAATCTGATTGAAAATGGCTTAAAATACAATCAAGAAGATAATAAAATCATCAAAGTATCTGTAAAAGAAACTCAGAGCAATATACTATTATCAGTGAAAGATAATGGAATCGGTATTCAGGAAGAATATCATGACCAAATATTTAGTATGTTCAAAAGGCTGCATACTAACCATAAATATGAAGGTACGGGCTTAGGTTTAGCTATTTGTAAAAAAATAGTAGATAATCTAAATGGTAAAATATGGTTAAAATCAGAAGAAGGAAAAGGAACAACTTTCTTTATAGAATTACCAAAAGCAGAGTTACAAGACATAAAAATTAAGTCGTAATTCTTTTACTTTTACCTCATTCAAAAAACTTTAAATTCAATCAAATGTACGTCAAACATCGCTTTCACATCAAAGAAGTTCACACAGGAACATGGTGGAATATTATTTCAATTATGCTGATTAGTGCAATAGTAGTTTATCTATTTCATTATGAAAGAATGACTTTCTTGGCAATACCATTGGGCGTTCCGATGACGCTAGGTACAGCTATTTCTTTAATTTTGGCATTTCGTACGAATGCTTCTTATGGTCGATGGTGGGAAGCACGCAAGATTTGGGGTGCAATTGTCAATGATAGTAGAACGCTCGTTCGACTCGTTATGATGAATTACGGAACAAGTGAAGAAGATAAAGCTCTAATAAAAAAACTGGCTTACCGCCAAATCGCTTTTAATTATGCCCTTTCGAGAAGCCTGAGGAAACAAGAAGTCATTTCTGAAATCAAAAAATACTTAGATGAAGAATCACTTCAATTCATCCAAAAACATGACAATATCCCGAATGCCTTATTGCTTTTGCACGAAAAACAACTCAAAGAGGCACACGAAAATGGCACTTTTGATACCTATGAATATACGCATTTGAGTGAGGTGATTTTGAATTTGACCAATTCAATGGGGAAGTGCGAGCGCATTAAAAATACCTTTTTTCCAACTCAATATACCTTTTATATCCATTTGAACATTTTGGCATTTGTGATTTTTCTGCCGTTTGGATTGATGGCAGAGATTGACTTTTTTGCTGTTTTAGTGGCTGGAATGGTGGCTTTTCTATTTTTGACTATAGAGCAGATGGCTATTGATTTGCAACGTCCTTTTGCTAATCAACCTAATGATACATCGAT
>CAKZLT010000245.1 GCA_937127195.1 uncultured Saprospiraceae bacterium | reverse complement strand
GCTTCCAATGTTCCTTTCTTTTCTTCATCATTTAGAATGAACTCCGCTAACGGGTCTTCTAAATATTTTTGAATAGCTCTGTGCAACGGACGCGCACCATATTGTGGGTCGTATCCTTTTTCAGCCAAGAACTTCTTCGTTTCTTCTGACAACTTCAAATTATATCCCATGTCTTCCAAACGCTTATAAACGTCCTTCAAAGCAATATCAATGATTTTGAAAATATCATCTTGATTTAAGCTATTGAAAATAACGACATCATCGATACGATTCAAAAATTCTGGTGAGAAAGTACGTTGTAGCGCATTCTGAATAACAGATTTTGCCATTTCGTCTTTTGACTTTTCTCTTGACTCAGTCGCAAAACCAACACCAGAACCGAAATCTTTCAACTGACGCACACCAATATTAGAAGTCATTAGGATTAAGGTATTTTTGAAATCCACCTTTCTACCCAAACCATCTGTCAACTGACCATCATCCAATACTTGCAACAAGATATTATACACATCAGGATGTGCTTTTTCAATCTCATCCAACAAAATAACCGAATAAGGCTTACGACGAACACGCTCCGTCAATTGTCCTCCTTCTTCGTAACCAACATATCCTGGAGGCGCACCGATTAAGCGACTAATAGAGAATTTCTCCATGTATTCACTCATATCAATTCGCACTAAAGCATCTTCTGAGTCAAACAAATAACGCGCTAGAGCTTTCGCCAATTCCGTCTTACCAACACCAGTTGGCCCCAAGAAAATGAACGAACCGATTGGTTTAGAAGGGTCTTTTAACCCAACTCGATTACGCTGAATTGCTTTAGTTATTTTGACAATCGCAGGATCTTGTCCAATGATAGCTTTTTTAATATCATCACCCATTTTGATGAGTTTCTTACTTTCGCTCTGAGCCACTCTTCTCACAGGAATACCTGTCATCATAGCCACAACTTCCGCAATATCCTCTTCATCTACGGGATAGCGTTTCGTTTTAGAATCCTCTTCCCAACGATTTTTTTCGTATTCCAACTGACGCATTAGCTTCGATTCGTTATCACGCAAATCAGCCGCTTTTTCATATTGTTGGTTTTTGACTGCTAAGTTTTTCTCTTCTTTCAAAGATTCAATCTTAGCTTCCAACTCTACAATATGCTCAGGAACATGAATGTTTTTTAAGTGAACACGCGCACCAACTTCATCCAATACATCAATCGCCTTATCTGGTAAATGACGGTCTGTAATATATCGGTTACTAAAACTCACACACGCTTTTACTGCCTCTTCCGAGTACGTTACATTGTGAAATTCTTCGTATTTCCCTTTGATATTATGCAAAATATGAATTGCTTCTTCTGCCGAAGGTGGCTCAACGATTACTTTTTGAAAACGTCTATCTAATGCGCCATCCTTTTCGATGTGCTGACGATATTCGTCCAACGTTGAAGCTCCAATACATTGTAACTCGCCACGCGCTAAGGCTGGCTTGAAAATATTAGAAGCATCCAAAGAACCTGTTGCACCTCCCGCACCAACAATAGTATGAATTTCGTCAATGAACAAAATCACATCACGCGATTTTTCCAACTCATTCATAATTGCCTTCATGCGTTCCTCAAACTGACCACGATACTTAGTTCCAGCTACCAATGCAGCCAAATCCAACATCACAATACGCTTGTTAAATAACGCTCTTGATACTTTACGCTGATGAATACGCAACGCCAAACCTTCTACGATTGCCGTTTTTCCCACACCTGGCTCACCAATCAGAATAGGGTTATTCTTCTTACGGCGACTCAAGATTTGAGAAACACGTTCAATCTCTGTTTCACGTCCAATAATTGGATCTAACTTGCCTTCTTCAGCTAACTTAGACACATCACGACCAAAATTATCAAGGACAGGAGTACGTGATTTTGCAGCACTTTTGCGCTGCTGTTGACCGCTACTGCTGCCACTACCTCCGCCGCCGCTGAAGCGACCACCTTGCCCTTCATCATTATCAAAAGCATCCTCTTGATCAGGAGCTTCATCTTTTATCTCATGGCGAACATATTCTAATTCTGCTTTATAAATATCGTAATCCACATCAAATTGTTGTAAAATTCGTGAAGCTAAGTTTTCCTTATGCTTCAAAATAGATAACATTAAATGCTCTATGCCTACTTCGTCACTTTTCAGCATACGAGCTTCTAAGAAAGTAACTTTGAGTACTTTCTCCGCCTGTTTATTCAGAGGAAGATTTCCGACGTTATAAGTAGCGCGAGCCGAACGTTTGCCTTGAATTGCCTCTTCTACTGATAGGCGCAATTCTGCCGTATCAATATCAAGAGAATTCAAAACCTTGACCGCTAGTTCGTTTACATCTTTGGTGATACCTAGCAAAAGATGCTCTGTACCGATGTAATCATGTCCTAGACGAACGGCTTCTTCCCTACTTCTCGAAATCACCTGCTTTACCTTTGGTGAAAACTTTTTCATAATACTCAATGTCTAAAAATCATTAAAATTTAATTCCTGTGTGCTTTTTTATAAAAACACCAAAAACATATTTCGACATATTAATGAAACCACTTTTTACTCAAAAAAAATAATATCCCAATTTTTCAGAATATTCAATCATTAATATTAATTGTTCTAATTATAGCTATTTTCTAATTTAACGAAATATAAGAAGTATTGGTTGTAAATAAAAACGATTAATACAAAATCCGTTATATTATACAATCAATAAAATTGATAAGTCTTAAATTGTCTTCCTTGGTTAGGGAGTAGGCAATAAATAACCTACCACAAAGAACGTCATTGTTTTTTTATTTAGACAAGGCAAAAAACGCAGTCCTAGCATCGCTAAGGCGAGTATTTTTAACGCAGTATAAATGAAAAACAATAAGTTAGACTGGTAGATTATTTTTTGCCTACTCCCTTATTTTTATTTTTCTAACTGATGTTTCACAAAAAGCTAAATTAAAAGCCTTATCTAATCTCAGTTTCTAAAAACACTTTTGGTAGAATTGGTAAAAAAACTAAAATATAGGTCTTTTATTACCCTAAATATCTATATTACTTTAAAGGTGTTAAAAATAATGCCAAAACAATTTATCTCGTTTCACACCATTTTTTTATCTTTAGCGCGATTACAAAGAAAATAATCATTATTTTCGTAATCCGTTTGTAAGTTAATCATCGTATTTATTTTGTAGATTTGCTACATATAATAGATTAAAATACAACATTTTACATACAAAAAACCGATAAATACAATAAAAGAAGGTATAATATGAAATATAGCATTGATAAGCAAGAAAACTATACCATACTTGAATTACAGGAAGATAACTTAAATTCTTTGATGGCTCCTAGCTTAAAATCAGAGTTCGTTATCTTGAAAAATGAAGGAATAAAAAATCTTATTCTTAATTTGACTCCTGTCAAATATGTAGATTCTTCTGGTTTGAGTGCCATTTTGACAGCAAACCGCTTATGGTCGGCTGACGGAATGTTCGTTTTGACGGGCATCGTACATGATAGCGTAAAGAAATTAATTGAAATCTCTAGATTAGACTCTGTAATTCACGTTATTCCTAATGTAGAGCAAAGTGTTAGTGCCTTATTAGAAGCACAAGCAGAAGAAAATGCAGGCGCAGCAGATAGTGATAACGCTTAAATAATAGACAATTAATAATGGACAATTGATAATTCTTTTGATTGTTGATTTCTATTTTTGAGAATGAGAAATGTAGATTCAAAGAATTTTTTCTTTGTAACTATATTTCTCATTTTTTTATTAAAAGATGTTCCCATTAAAAAAGAATATTCATACTACTATACATTTTTGTAAATCTAGTTATTCTACTTGATTTTTGACCTCCCTTAATCCCTCCGAAGAAGAGAAAACACGCTACTACATTTCCCTCCTTCGGAGGGATTAAGGGAGGTTAAATCTAAAATGTACAGTAGTGTGAAGAATATTATTAAAAATTCTCTTTTCTTAATAAAATTCAAATGATGCGCTTCGAACTAACCATACTTGGTAATACAACCCCTTTCCCATCAAAAGGACGGCTTCCAACTAGCCAAATTCTGAATATCAATGAGCGATTATATTTGGTCGATTGTGGAGAAGGCACGCAAATTCGATTTAATGAATTGGGTATCAAACGCATGAAAATTGACCATATATTTATTAGTCATTTGCATGGCGACCACTATTTTGGACTTTTCGGCTTACTCGGTTCTTACCGAATGGCACGCAGAACTACGCCTTTGCACATTCATTGTCCTACGGGATTGCAAGAGTTGATTGAGTTAGAAGCTAAAATATCTTTGGCTGGACCTTTTTTATTTCCGCTTCATTTTCATGAAACAACTGCCAAAAAAAGCAAAAAAATATTAGACAACGCCGATATTGAAGTCTTTACTATTCCTTTGAAACATGGTGAAATACCAACAACGGGCTTTCTTTTTAAAGAAAAAGAACAACCGCGAAAGATGATAAAGTCCAAAATTGCGGAATACAATATTCCTTTTCAAGCAATTCCCGCCATCAAAAACGGTGGTTTTTTCAAAACGCCAGAAGGCAAAGTTATCAAAAACAAGGAATTAACCTTCGCACCTCCTGCACCGCGTTCTTACGCTTTCTGTTCGGATACGGCTTATCATTTACCGATTATTCCGATTATTAAAAATGTAGATTTACTATATCATGAAGCCACTTTTAATCAAGAAGATGGTATTGATGCTAGTAAAAAAGGGCATTCTAACACAATAGAAGCTGCAACAATTGCAAAAAAAGCAAAAGCTAAAAAATTAATATTGGGGCATTTTTCATCTCGCTATACTGATTTGGAAGCTCTAGCAGAAGAAGCCAAAACTGTTTTTAAGAATACGGAAGTAGCAGAAGAAAAGAAGACTTTTGTAATTGGAGAATAGTATTTCTGGAATCAAAAGACTCTTTATGATTTTGCGTGGTCATTCAAAATATCATTTACTTTAACCTGATTAGGTTGCTAGATTCTAGTTTCTGCTGCCGCTGTTTCGATTAACAGCCGCAGCAGAAACTAGAAACAAGCAGCTAGAATCCAGCAACTATATTATTTGAAGAAAAGTAAAATTTTAGGCAAATCACATAAAATCCTT
>CAKZLT010000244.1 GCA_937127195.1 uncultured Saprospiraceae bacterium | reverse complement strand
ACCCTGTCGCGCATTCTCGCGATTCCCCTGCTAGCCTTTCTCCTGTGGTGGCCGGGCTGGGAGGCGGGCTATCTCATGGCGTTCGGCCTCTATTCGCTCATGGCCATCACCGATTATTTCGACGGCTATCTCTATTGTTCGGATATTTTTTAGAACCAAAATCCATAAAGGTTGGCGAATAGGGTTAACCATTTCGACAGTTTTGGCAGTGACGGGATTATTTTATATCGGAACATTGACCGCAAAAGATTTTGAGGTTAGACAAACACAGAGCGATACCGTAAATTTAGGTGAGTTTGATGCTGATAAAATGAACTTAACCGCCAATTATATGGATTATCAAAACGGTTTTATGTGCTTCAATGGTACAAAAATCATAGAAGATCGTTTGTATTATGATGGTAGTGTAGAATTGGAATTTCAAGCAGCGGAAGGTAATTCGTTTGAGTTATCGAAAGTGATTACGGCACACGGTAAGAGTGAAAAAAAGGCATTGGCTCGTATCAAAAAGTTAGATTATCCAGTTCTTTTTGAAAATGGGATATTAGATATTCAAGGATTTATCAAAATTGAAAAAGATAGATTTAGAAATCAAGGAGTAGAATTGACTTTGGGTGTACCTGTCGGAAAATCTATTGTTATTGAAGAACCTCTTTTACCATTATTATCATACCGCTTGGAAGTGAAAGATGGACATTTTTATAAAAAAGAATTAATCGGAAAAACGTTGACCATGACGGATGAAGGTTTCGTTTGTGCTGATTGTGAGGAGCAACCTAGAATGTCAAAGAATGGTAAATTGAAGTTTGAAAATTTTTCTGATATTGATTTGTCAGGTAATCTGAAAGTGTATCTAAAACAAGGAGATAGTTATTCTGTAAAGATAGATGAAAATCATCCTCACGCTAGAGCAAGACATAACTTTGTGAGTCAAAATGATAGTTTATTGACTATCGAAGGACCAGAAGATGATAGTCACCCATTGAAAGTTTATGTCACAATGCCTAATTTGTTTTCATTAAAAGTGAATAATGTTGGAGATGTTTGGTTGAATAATTTTGATGTAGCTTATCTTAAAATGGAGATTCGCGGAGAGTCCGATATTCATGTAGAAGGAATGAAGGCGAACCAATTAGAAATTGATGCTTATGGCGAATCCGAAGTAACTTTGAAAGGAAATGGAACGCATTTGATTGCTAATTTTTATGATGATGCAGAATTAGATGCTGACCAATTTGAGGTGAATGTTGCAAATGTTTTGGGCTTCGGTGATGCTGATATGAAGGTGAATGTATTGGATACATTGTACCAAAAAACAACAGATGATGCAGATATTTATCATGAAGGTGAACCTGTGATGCTAACAGAAGATGAAATAAATTAGAGGTTTTGAGCTAGGGAATAGGCAATAAATAACCTACCAGTCTAACTTATTGTTTTTCATTTATACTGCGACTGCGTTAAAAATACTCGCCTTAGCGATGCTAGGACTGTGTTTTTTGCCTTGTCTAAATAAAAAACAATGTCGTTCTTTGTGGTAGGTTATTTATTGCCTACTCCCTTATTAGATTGTTTTTTTGAAGGTCGTTGAACGTGTAATTGTTCAGCGGCTTTTTTTATAAAAATAAATTACTATTTAGTATTGTTGAGTAGATAATTAAAAAGGCGACCAATAAAAGCACCTGCCTGCCAAAGGAACGAAGACAGGTCTCTATTTTGAATAGTAATCTGAATAATTATTCAAAATTTAAACCTTATCTTTTATGGATACTTCAAACACTTTTTTGCCAGCATCAGGAACATAAGAACGCTCTTCATAATAGATTTTTCCATCTGTTCCCCAAAGCATTACAGTAGAACAGCGCGTGCCATAACCTTCGGTTTTGATGCAAAGTGAAGAAAGTTTTCTTTCCCATTCGATTGGTACTCCCGTGTTAGGTAAATCTTGATCCGCAGGTCTTTTTTCATTTAGTAGCAACTCAAAACCAGCCTCTACCGAAAAGTCTTTTTCAATATCAATCAATTGCGCCAAACTAGCTTTACCGTTGTCAATTTTAGGCCAAGAAGTATTCAAAAGTGCATTACTTACGCCATGAATACCCGCTTTTATTGGTGTAATTTCATTACTAATATTAGAATAGTGAAAGAGTTCTTTTCCATCAAAGGTCAATAAATTATAACCATTATATAAATGACTATCTACTGCAACACCTTCCAAATAAGTTCTAGTATCAATGTCATTTATCAAATAATTGGTGACTAACTTACCTCTAGTTGGAGCATCTTTGATAATATTAAAACCATCACGATAGTTCGTTAGTGCCGAAAAACGCCCTAGTTTGCTCATTCCAAACCACGAACCATTTCCAACTGCATCCTTTCCTGCCAGCATTTCCGAATGTTCTTTCCACCAATCGGCTTGCAACGTTGGTCGTTTGTAAAATTCGTCACGATTAGCTAATACAATCAATGGATATTTTGGGTGTTGTTGGTAAGCAAATAGAATCGAACACATAACAAGGTATTTGTTGAAATTATTAAAAATGAAAATGCAAATTTAGTGAAAAAGGAGTAATATAAATTTGTAAGGAAATAACTTGAAAGATTATATAATTGATGTTACGCAAAAGTACTTTTGCGTAACATGATTTATATAAAATTGCAGAATCGTAAGCTGTTTCGCTGCTTTTTATAAAAAACAGCGGAGCAATTTCTACATTTTAAGGTTCGTAATTTCTCTTTTCTTCTGTTCTTTCCTTAAATCACACCATAAAGCTCACCACCTTTCGCAAATAATTTATCAACCTTCGCCGAAACGGCTTTATCCGTAACCAATTCTGGCGCGTGATGCTTTTTGATACGAGCATCAATGACCATCGAATCACAGCCCCAATGCTTGTATTTGGTTTGGCTATTCAAGCCATAAATATCATGAGAAGGATTGGAACGCGTAAATGTAACCCAGACAAAATTGTTAAGATTAGCTGCCGCAAAATCACTATCATCAACCATTACAATCATCGGAATTTTATCCATTCCTTTTACATTTTCGAGTTGAATACAAAGGTCATGCGCTCGTACTTCTGCTAGTTCATCATGTTTTGGTGCTTGTACCATTAATACACCAGGTAAGGCAAATTTAGGATTAGAAAAACCATTTGGTAATTTAAAATCACTAGGTAACTCTGTGGCTAAATCTCTGATTTTGTCACCACAACAGGCAATCACAACCTTAGAACCTTCATTCCAGCCAGAACCCGAATAATCCAAAGTGTCAATGGTTGTTTTGGTTTGAAAATGCAAATCTCTTTGCAAATCGACTCGTTCTAATAAGTGTTTAAAGTAGTTAGGAATGTCATGAGTAGATATTTTTGGATTGTCTTCTTTAGCAGAAATGAATAAATATTTAGCTAAAGAAGTCTGTCCACTTCCCAAAATTCTATTAGCAATAGTCAGAATTTCTTCTGGTTTACGTTCTCTGAATGGCATATATCGCTCGCTTCCGATAGCCAGAAGCAAAGGATGAACACCAGCCGCATCGACTGCATTGATTTCTTTTAATCCTGGAAATTCTTGTGACGCGAGTTCTTTCACAATTTCGTGTATCAAATATCCAAAGCTAGAATCTTCAGCAGGTGGTCGCCCAACTACAGTGAATTGCCAAATTGCATTTTTACGGTGATAAACATTTTCAACTTTCATGACAGGAAAATCATGGGTCAAACTATAATATCCCAAATGGTCACCGAAAGGGCCTTCGGGTAGTTTCCTATTTTTTTCGATAGTTCCTGTAATAACGAAGTCCGCATCAGAGGAAAGCGTGAATCCATTTTTTTTAAAATAACGAAAACGACGCCCCGCAAGCATTCCTGCAAAGGTCAATTCTGTTAATCCTTCGGGCAAAGGCATGATTGCAGAAAAGGCGTGAGAAGGCAATCCTCCAACGAAAACAGAAGCCTTAAAAGGTCTGTCTAACTGATTGTATCGAGTGTGATGCACGCCAATTCCACGATGTAATTGATAATGCAAACCAATTTCTTCGTTCATTTTGTACTCGTTTCCCGATAATTGAATGCGATACATTCCGAGATTAGAGTTCATAATATCGGCTTTGTCGGGGTCTTGAGTGAAGACCTGCGGAAGTGTTACAAACGCGCCGCCATCCATTGACCATGACTTGATTTGTGGCAATTGGTCAATGGTTGTTTTTTGATAAGCAACAGGTTTGCGTAACCTCGAACGCATCGGTAAGCCTTTCAAAGCTGTGAAAGGTGCACCCAAATAACGGCTTGGGTGCTTTAAGAACCGTGTCGGATCTGCTTTTAGTTCGACTACTTTTTGGACTTTTTCGAGCGTGTCTCTAAACAAGAAACGAGTTCTATCGAAAGTACCATATATATTAGATACCGCTCTGAACGGGCTATCTTTTACATTTTCAAACAAAATAGCTGGTCCTTTTGCATCAAAAATACGACGATGTATTTCCGCCATTTCCAAATTAGGGTCAACTTCCTGCTTTATTCTTATTAAGTGATTGTGTTTTTCCAAATCTCGAACACAATCTTCCATACTTCTATACATTCGTTTTTGTTTTGTACAGTCGAATTTATTCGACTACTATTACAATGTGTCTCAAGTCGAATTTGCTCGACTGTACTTTTATATTGACCCAACAATAAGTTGCTTGTTATGTTGATTTTTATAAAATTATCTATAATTATTTTAAATAGCCTATTTAATTTACTAAATAATTAGTAGTAAGTCCACTATTCATAATAAGTAACTCGCAATCACACTCAAAATTAATAAAGAATCATTTTCAAACTTAAAATATTATGCTTATTTTTGCACACGCTTTTGACTACTAAGTCATTAGTAATATTAATTATATTCAAATAACGCAGAAATTTTTAATAAATGCGAAATTACGAATTAACGTACATCATCGATCCAGTGCTGTCGGGTGATGTAATCAAAGGGGCAGCTAATAAGTACATCGAGCAGCTTAAAGCAGGCGGAAGCGAGATTGTATATATTAACGAATGGGGATTACGCCAGTTGGCATATCCTATCAACAATCGCTCTACGGGTGTATATTACACTATTGAGTTTGCTTGTGAAAACGGTGCAATTAT
>CAKZLT010000243.1 GCA_937127195.1 uncultured Saprospiraceae bacterium | reverse complement strand
ATCAGTTTAAAATATTTGTTGAAAATTCCACGAAAAGCGCCCAATCATCTGTAACGCGTTTATAATTAATATGATTGAGAAAAAAGTGATATAAAACAGTTTCCCAACTTTCTTACAGCGTTTACGTTTTCTTTTTTTATAAAAAATACAAATCAAATAAATACAATGTTCACAGGAATTATAGAAGCACTCGGAAAAATTGAAAAATTAGAAAAAGAAGGCTCAAATGTTCATTTGACTATTCGTTCTGATATTTCAGACGCTTTAAAAATCGACCAAAGTCTGTCACACAATGGTGTTTGCTTAACTGTAGTCGCCCTTGAAAATGGCACGCATACCGTAACTGCTATTGAAGAGACCTTAATTAGAAGTAATATTGGTGATTTGAAAGTCGGTAGTTTAGTCAATTTGGAACGTGCTATGATGGCAAATGCTCGTCTTGACGGACATATTGTGCAAGGTCATGTTGATACTACGGGGCAATGTGTAGAAGTAAAAGAGGTTGATGGAAGTTGGTATTTTACCTTCAAATATCAACCTAATAAGGAACATTTGTTGGTTGACAAAGGTTCTATTTGTATCAATGGAGTAAGTTTAACGGTTGTGAATCCAACTGAAGATACTTTTTCGGTTGCTATTATTCCTTACACTTACGAACACACCACTTTTAAAAATATCAAAAACGGTTCTACTATTAATTTGGAATTTGATATTATTGGAAAATACATCGCTAGATATACGGCGTTGTATAATTAATGAAAAATATTTCTCTTTAAATTATTGAAGCTATTTGTTTTTAACTTCTAATTTTTGAAATCATACATATTATTATGATGAAGACAGAGTCTTCTAAATACAAGATTAAAGACTCTGCCTTAAACCAACCTTAATTCACAAAAAAGCTAAAAATCTAGTTGCATTCAGGTCTTTTTTCTGACAATTTTATGACCTACTGGATGCAACTAGGTTTTTTTATATATTAAATTTATTTGTATATTTGATACAACAAACAAATAAACAAGTAATAAGATGAACCCGAAGTTATTAATCGTTACACTACTAACAATAGTTTGCTGCAATCAAATGGATGGTCAAATTCCGTTCAATCCTTTTCAATTAAAATCTACTCAACACAGTAGCTTTTATGGAAAGGTAGCAGAAACAGACGCTTCTACTTCTTCAAAAAAAGAAGATCTATTTACCGCCAAATCTGCCAACGAAATACCTATTAATCAATCTCTTATAGAACCTTTATACGATAGTAATGGAAATCCTATGTCAAAATTGGACTTCGCAGCTTCTAATGTAAAAGGGGGCGATTTTGTTCAAGTCAACATTAATTTGGCCAACCAGGGGTTTGGTTGTCAAAATGACCTAAAATTGACATTAGGTGAAGATACTTTTGATATGGCAGAAAAAGAGTTAAAACTCTTTTTACCAGAAGGCAGGTATTATTACGAAATCAAAGGAAAACTAAGTTGTACAGATAGTGATAATTCAGAAGTGAAAAGCCATGGTATCATTGATATAAAAGAAGGAAAAAAACTTCAATTAAAGTGGGAACTTGTTGATTATCAGCAGAGTTGGATGGTTTTAAGTGAATAAATATATAAAATATAACTCATTTAATTTCTAAAAAGAAAATGACTAATAGCTCTATTCAAGGGGCTTTAGTCATTTCTTTATTTTTAGCTAAAAAATAAAAAGTTTTTTAAGCTAAAAGCCATTCTTTTTTAGGGAAATAACAAGGCAAAACAACCTTCAATTCTTAACAAAGTGTTAATAGCCTTCATATAAGCTCCGTTTACCTCTTTCCTCCTTTGACTACTCCTTGAAATATGTTATTTTTACTTTAATTAAATTTATTGTCAACTACTAATCATATAGTTAGTTGTTGATTATTGAAATAACACATTTCAATATTTAAACATAATTTTGAAACGAACTGGTCTATCCATGAAATATAATAAAGCTCTTTTTCTTTTTATCATCATTCTATCTGTATCTAGTTGTCAATTATTACAATTAACTTCTAGTGATATGGATCGAGTACCCGAAGCTAGAAAAATATATAAAACCGCCCTTATTCCTGCTGGACCAATGGACGATGAAAACTCTTATAAAAAGTTAGAAACACTTCGAGGATTATCCAGTAATCCAGATAGTTTAATGACAACAGAATCGGTTATTGATATAGCAGATTCAGACTTTGAAGTGATTATCAAAAGGAAGGAAACTTTGATGATGGAGCAAAATGCTCAACAGCAAGTAAATAAAGCTGTGGTTCAACAGCAGCAAAAGAAAAATGAAATCCAAATCCAAGAATACGAGCAAAAACAAATAGAAAAACGTAAAAGATTGGCTAAAAAGGTGCTAGCAGCCAAAAGAATTGCTCAAAAAGCAAAATCTGATGCCACAGAAAAATCTAATCCAACATTATCTGATAATAAGATCATCTTAGACAATAAAATTGACAATAATCCAAATGATCTAGTTATTGTTGATTACTCAAAAAATAAAAATAAAGCGTCTGAGGCAGAAAATCAAAGACTTAAAAAAATAGAAGCAGAAAAATTAGAAGATAAAAAGCAACAAAAATTAGCCAAAAAACTAAAACGCAAAAAGAGCCGAGCAGCAGCTAAATTAGCTAAGAAAGAAAAAACGCGTCTAGCTCAAATCGAAGCAGAAAGAAAACAGAAAGAAATTGAAATTAAAGAAGCTAAAGCAGAAAAAATACGTTTAGCGGAAGTTGAAAAAGAAAGAAAGCAGAAAGAAATTGATGCTAAAAAGGCTAATGAAGAAAAAATCCGTCTAGCGGAAGTAGAAAAAGCTAAAAAGGAAAAGCAAGAAATAGCAGTTAAAGCTAAAGAAGCGCGTTTAGCTCAGGCAAAAGCGGATAAAAAAAGAAAAAAACTTGAGGCTAAAAAGGCAGCTAAAGCTGAAAAAGCGCGTTTAGCGGAAATTGAAAAAGATAGAAAGGAAAAACAAGAAATCGAAGCTAAAGCTGAAAAAGCCCTTTTAGCTCAAGCAAAAGCGGATAAAAAAAGAAAAAAACTTGAAGCTAAAAAGGCAGCTAAAGCCGAAAAAGCACGTTTAGCGCAAGTTGAAAAAGATAGAAAGCAGAAAGAAATCGAAGCAAAAGCTAAAGCAGAAAAAGAGCGTTTAGCTCAAATCGAAAAAGATAGAAAAGCGAAAGCAGCGGCTAAGTTATTAGCTCTAAAAAAAGATAATGAAAGCAAAAGAACAGAAACTCTAGCTAATCAAGGACAAGTAAATAAAGGCGAAAATAGCGATCAAGGTAGAATTGTTTCTAATAGAGCTACTGCTGCCAAAAATCGCTTAGAGCATATCGCTCAACAAAAAGCCGAAAAAGAGAAGAAAGTTAAGGAAGCAGAAATTGCAGCAGCTAACAAACTGTTAAACGAGAAACCTATTCTGGATGATAAATCAACTTTATCCGTTGCAGAACAGAAGTTACGCCCTTTCTATTTTCCAATCAATGAACTTAAAAGTGGAAAAGCTTATCAGTACGTTGCAGGAGGTAATCATCCTGATACAACTTACAAACTTATGAGAGCCATGGAGTTAGGAAGTGAAACTTTCTTGATTATAGAAGAATATACTGCTGGTTTTGAGTTGAAAAGTATCAAAAAAGAACACATCACACCAAATGGCGTTGCTGTAAAAACATTAACGAGCTACGAAACAGATGGTTTAGGCGAAAAAGCAAGAGTTATTTGTGGAATTGATGCTGATGATTATATCAATTGGGGAATGGAAACAGGAGACAAATCTTATATTCAATATACTTATAATAGTAGTTTGTTCCCTAACTTTGATGTAGTGATTAAAAAGAACATTGAAGTTTTGAAACAAAATGAACCGTATAGCTACCAAGGAAAGAACTTAAATACTTTCACTTTGAAAGATGCAGAAGTCACTACTTTTACTGACCATAAAGCTGTTTCGGAAGAAAGGTACAAATTAGAATACATTAATAAATACGCCGAAGGTGTTGGTCTAGTGCAGTATAAAGTTCAAATGGTTAATCATCCCACGGAAATTGCTAGAACTTACAACCTAGAGAAAGTGATGACTTATAATGAATGGTCTAGTGCCTCACTTATTCGTAGTCCTGCTAGAGGAAGATAACTAATGTATCGTTTTTTATATTTTATGAAAGAGGGCTTTAATCGCATGATTAAAGCCTTCTTTCATTACACTGATATAGGTTTTTGTAAACGTTGCCTTATGTTATTGATTAAGTTCACTTTTGGTTTTTTTTATCAAGATTTGGCTTAAACTAACATATACGATTATATGGTAAATCCTAGTTGAGGAGACAAAAAAATGCGAATAAACATTAATGGTTTATTCGCATTTTTATTTAACGGATTTAATTTTAGCAAACTTTATCTGCGCAAGATGAACTTGCAAAAGCATCTGGTTTTGCTTTGAATTCAAATCCCATTCCTAAGATGTAACCCATTGCTTCTTTCAAAGCGACATTTGATTGAAAATGTGGGTCTGTATTAATATCTGCGTGTACTTCTAATGCTACATTGTACTTATCCAAAAGGTCGCAAAGACTATATGCTACCTGAACTGATTTACCAACTTCGGTAATCATCCGTTCTCTGATAGACATTTTTTGATTAGATTTCTCTTTATGAATAAACATAAATCCGCCTCGCTTGACCCGTAAGAACACAATCACAGTAGCAAACTCTATCGTTCCACCATATACTTGCGAATCCGTTCCGATACAAACTTTTAGTTCGTAACCGTTGGCAGTTTCACGAAGAATAGTCTTTTCGACTGCTTCTTTGATAGGTAATTCAATAGGTTGACCATTTAGTCTTCTCCAGTTCATCTTTCCGTATTTTAGAAAAATTAAAAAATAGGTTTACTCACTAGAAATTTTAGGCTCTTTGAAAAATTTTCTGGTTACTGGTTAACTGGTTTCTTGTTACTGCTCCGCTAGTTATGTATCCAATAGCGGAGCAGTAACTAGTAGCCAGTAACCAGAGAAATTTTCAAAAAAAAATTATAAATAGCTATTCCAGGTATTATTAAAAAATAACCTCAGAAGCCATGTAAAAACGTGTGTAAACATCCTTTCAAAAATACTTAGCGCGCTAAATTCAATTCTATCAACACTTTACTTTACCGAAATAGTTCAATAATTGAAAAAAATTAAATAAATGATGAATTGAAAATGAGTAAGTTAGGGAGTAGGTTATTTTTTGCCTATTCCCTTATGGTTTTCTAGAAATAAAAAAGCGTTAAACACCAATTGGTATTTAACGCCTTTATAATTTTTTTTAAAACTATAATATCAAAAGACCGCTATCAAAAGCACCTCTTTTCTCTAAGTTCTGTAGGAACGGTCTTAATATCTCAGTTCTTATTTCTTATTATTACGTCTTTTTTTACGGTCTTCAAGAGTTTTTTTACCTTTTTCAGCCGCTTGTTTTTTCTGTAATTCCTGTTGTTGTTTCATTGCTTCTTGTAATTTTTCTTGGAATTTAGATTGCTTCTTCGGCTTTTTCTTATTCTCTTCGAGTTGTAATTTTAACTTCTCATTATCAATCAAAAAGTTCTTAGTTACAATCGTCTGAGTAATATTGAACAAGTTACTAAATAACAAGTAACAAGTCAAACCAGATGCAAAACTATTGAAAAAGAAAATGAACATAATCGGCATGAAATATTGTACATATTTCATGGCAGGATTAGGCATTGTCATGTGTTTTGTATTGTAATAAGTATAAATCAACGTCGTTACAGCCCACAAAATAGTAAACAAACTAACGTGATCAAATTGAACCATACTCAAAATAGGTACATCGCCAAACGTCCAAATTGAATCATAAGAAGACAAATCATCTGCCCAAAGGAAACCTTCTTGACGGAAGTCAATCGAAGCTGGGAAGAAACGATATAAGGCGAACCAAATCGGCATTTGAAGTAACATAGGGAAGCAACCTCCGAGCGGACTCACGCCCGTTTCCCGATAGAGATTCATTTGCTCAACCGAGTATGCTTGTTGGTCATCACCTGTTTTTTCTTTGATTTTTTCCAATTGCGGTTTCAGCGCTGCCATTTTTTCTTGCGAATATAACATCTTATAAGTCAATGGATAAAGTACCAATTTGATCGCTAAAGTCAATAAGAAAATAACGATACCAGCACTTCCAATTACACCAGACAAAGCATTAAACACAGGACGAATGACCCAACGATTGATCGTTCCGAAAATTCCCCAACCAAATTCAATGACATCCTCCAACTGCATATCAGCAGCACGAAGGC
>CAKZLT010000242.1 GCA_937127195.1 uncultured Saprospiraceae bacterium | reverse complement strand
CTATATATACCTTATGCTTAGAGTTGTTATGTGTAAGAGCTACATGATGCCAGCCTTGATTATCTATATGTGTAAAATCAGGCGCACCATAAGTATCATAAGAACCATCATAAGTTTTTACTACTCCATCATCAACATAAAAGTTTATTATATTATCACCACTTGATGTATTCGCAGCAACAATTACGCTATTATTTGTTTGTCCTGGGTCAACATAAATCCATGCTTCGATACTAAATTCTTTTACGCCATCCATCTTAGCAGCCATACTATTAAGGTTAACATAATCAGAAGAACCATTAAGGTTAATCATATTACCACGTTTGTCCGAAGCTACAAAGGCTCTTACATCAAAATCAAAAGTCAATGTTCTACAATCATTACTATTGATTTCTATTGTTGCTGTATTTTCTCCAATGGTGTTTGGTATAAACTGAATAGTCACCGTTGTACTCGCATTAGGCGTTAGTAGCGCGTTAGGCGAATTAGTCACTGAGAAGTTATCGGCATTCGTTCCTGTAATATTCAGACTAGAAAGATTTAATGTCGTGGTTGGGTCATCATTTTTAATGGTAAATGTCCTGCTAATAGGAGATGAACCTAAGGCTATTCCACCATAATCGGTATAATCAGCGGTGGAAGGCGTTCTATCCGCATCAGCAATAACGACACCATTTCCTTCTACTTCAATATTGGGTTGTGGTGATGCTTCACAGTATGGCGCAAATCTGATATTAATATCTGATATGTCATCTATCACAGGACTGTTGCTTGGGTTATGATTCGAATATACCAAATAATAAACTCCCGCAGGTATAGTATGATGTGAGAAGGATGGATTAACAGGATTCCATACGCCATTATCATTAAACCAACGATAACCAGCACCCAATACTGCTGTATCCCTAGAGTAACCGTTACATTCGTTTCCTTTGGTGGTGACGAAACGTTCTAAATCTCCAAAACCTGGACTGGCAACACTTGTAGTACATATCATCATTGTTCCTCCTGGATAGGTTTGAGGAGAAAATACAGGTCCGTCAACTCTCAATGAACCTTCTTGAACGGTTGTTATTTTATAAACTATTGCTCCGCCATTCAAAGTACCAATAGCACAATCGGCTAGCGCATAACCTGCGTTGTTAG
This sequence comes from uncultured Saprospiraceae bacterium, assembly GCA_937127195.1. Taxonomy (GTDB): domain Bacteria; phylum Bacteroidota; class Bacteroidia; order Chitinophagales; family Saprospiraceae; genus CAKZLL01. The sequence goes on along the minus strand of CAKZLT010000242.1, from coordinate 29,478 downwards.
CTTGGCTAGTTTGTACATTAGTGAACGTAGTTGGAAAAGAAGTAACTGGAATCGCATTGGCTACAGTATAGCCTGTTTGAGCATTCATCATTGGCGAGAATGCTAGTAGAAATAAAACTAAAGTAGTAAAGAATTTCATGCTTTAAATAGTTTTCTTTTTTAAAATTCTGTGTCTATTACTTTCTTTATGTGGCGAGTGTGCAGAATGACACAGGTTTTTTTTATTTTTTTTAAAAAAGATATATTAAAATTTTTTATTCTAAAATAGAAAAATGGAACCAACTAGTAGTCAAGTGTTTATGGCTTTAGTTTTAAAAAATAAATGTTTTATATTTTAATACAAAAAGCAGCTCTTCTGGTTGGGTTTACTAATGTTTTATCAAGAGGAAACACGGTCAACAGCCAAAGTTTTTCAGTGGCTGACCAATAAACATCTTTTAGTCCAGAAGGATATTTCGTTGAAGAAGCGTTTGTTATTGTAGCACCGCTTGATGAAGTTTCAATATTCATTTTATAAAAAATACTACGCTCTGACTTTACCGAACTTGTAGAAATCCAAAGTATTTGCTTGTTATTAGCATCTTTGGAACTAGCCATTCCTTGTATGTTTTTGTATTGATTCGGTAATTTAAAAACACTAATTTGATGGGTGTTTTTTGTAAATGCTGCTGCTGTACTAGCTGTCGGAGGCGTAAACCATCCAATTAAATTTGGGGTAATATCAGAAAGTTGTTGAGGAGAAGTACCCACCAAAATCTGCTTTTTATCCTTATCGTAAGCAATAAATGATGGTTGAATTGGTGTTTTGTAATTATATTCTTCTACCAAAATGTATCGATAACTTTTGACGGCTTTTGCTTCTGGTAAGTATTGAATTTTATTCAAGTCAAAAACTCGAATCACATTTTTACCTTTTCTTGTATCTGTCACATGAAGTTTGCCATTAATTGCAACGATACTACTTGCCTTCATTCCATGATAAGTTTCATGGTTTTGGTCTATCAAAAGAATATTTCTATAATTGGGTTGACTTGGTTCTTGGGTTAATTTTGTGATATTTACAATCGAAATTCTAGCACCTCGATCACTGTAATCCATAGATGTTCCTGTTGGTATTGTTTTCTTGTGAGTAAGTGGATCTTCTGTAAACTGCGGTCTTCCATACCAACTAACAATAACAAATTCTTTGTTATCTACTGTTACTCCTGTAATGCCTTGCGGTTGCCATTTTTTGGTTTTAGCATCTTCCAAATTCCATAAAAAGCCATTTTCTGCTTTTGGAAATTCGTTTTTTTTATCACCAACCAGAGATTCTGCAATTCGATTTAGATTTAAGTTCGTGATTTTAATATCCTGACTTTGTGCTGTTTCAATATTCGTGATTAGAAAAAACATTAATACGAAAAATGAAAACAGCTTTTTTTTTATTGTTAAAATTTTTTTCATTGTTTTCTCTCTTTTTGAAGGTGAAAAAGGTCTGGATATTTTTTAAGTATCCAGACCTTTTTGTTTTATTTTTTTTAAAATATCTAACCTCAGTTACTGAATTATTGCTACTTTCTTTTTGCAGCTTTCGCTTTTAACTCTTTTACCAATTTTGAAATTCTCCAAGCGACTACTGCTCTATCCCCCAACTCTATTGGACTAAATTCAGATACTGTCCAAATATTTTTACCCGAAACATAGATATCTTCTATACCTGCAGCAAGCATCTGACGCTGACCTATCCACTCCCATTCTCCATTTTTTTGTTCAAATAGATTCAATGCACTTGGTGCAAGCGCAAAACTATGAGCAGTAACAAGGTATTTAGTTCCTTCATGAGTAAAAGTGGACATACCTTGTACTTGACGAAAATGTCTATTGCTTTTAGTTTCAGCATTTCCTAATGTAGTGGTAGGACTATTTCGGTCAATTGAACCAGGCGCACCAAAAACGAACTTTGCTATTCCTGTTGAAAAGTCCTTTTTACAATTACCTTTATCATTACAAGTAAAACTTCCAATCATCAATTCATTATCCGTCTTGTTGTAAGATAAATAACCAGGATTAATTGGAGAGTTATAAGAAGATTCCAGTCTCAATACATATTTATATTTTTTGACAGCAGTTTTTAATTTCTCAATTTTAGTCAAGTCAAATACCAATATTTTATCATAAGAACCATCAGCAAGTGGCTTTCCTTTGCTTCCTCTTGAATCTGCCACATGTAATTTATCTCCAACTACGGCAAGCCCTCCTGCATGAGTTCCTTTAAAAGGTTTTAAATTTTTATCTACCAATAAAATATGGCGATATTTGATTTTATTCATACTCGTATTATTCACGACTGAAATTCGTGCGCCTCTATCTTTATAGTCTTTTTTGTTTAGTGTAGTTTTAGGGCGACCATACCAACTTACAATTAAGAAACTTTTTTTGTTTACTTTTTTACCCATTCCAACTACTCCTTGTGGTCTCCAATGCTGAGTTGTGTTGTCTCCTACATTAAATAAAAATCCTGTATGAGCACCATTGTATTTTCCTTTTACATCTTGTCTCCATTTAATATTTGTACCTACTCTGTTAAGTGGTAGATTACCTACATTGTAATAAGTAGCCGTTTCTTTTTCAACCGTAGTTGTTGGTTCTGTATCTGTAAGATTTATTTCTTGCGAAGTAGAAATAGTTTTTTCCGATTTTGATGAATTGGAAAATGTAGCTGATAACACTAAAAATAACGGTAATAAGAGTGAGAAATAGATTCCGTTTCTTCTATAATTCATAATTCTATTTTTTTTAAAAACTTAATAATTTCGTTTGTCGCTTTCTTTATGTGGTGAGCTTTCGGAATGACACAGATTATTTTTTATTTTTTTTAATAAAAAGTGAATTAGAATCAAAAAAGCCCTCTCAGTGATGCTGAGAGGGCTTTTTAATAAAGAGATTATTTTTTAAAATATAGTAGATAATTCCAATTCAATATTTAATTGTACATCTATTAATTTATCATTTCCTGTAAATACTTTAAGTTTTTTATCCATTTCATATAAATATACTGTTTGTACTTCAGGCGCAACTAGCCAATAAGACCTAATTCCTGCACTCAAATAATCATCAGCTTTTCTCACCAGTTCACTAAGTGCTTGAGTAGGCGAAAGTATTTCTACGACACCTAATGGCAAATTTTTTACTCTGATTTCGTCCCCATGAGTTACGCTGTCAAATTGTTTATAAAAAGACAAATCAGGTATTTTTTCCTTACCGTTAATATCTAAACTCAATTCAGGTATGATATGATAAGCTAAGTTATATTTCAAGATCATTTGTGCAATGATTTGGAATTGTACTCTAGAGTGATTTCTACTTCCCATACCTTTTTTACGTTTTTTTATTTCTTCGTCAGTTTCTGAGATAGTTGACTTAAAGCTTTTTTTACGTCTTTTGATTACTTCATCAGTTTCTAATATTGCTTCCATATTTTACTGTTTTCATTTATTCAAATATACTAAAAAAAGAAAGAAGTGCCTAAACACAAACTCAAACGCAAATTCAGATTTTTACCTTCTTCTACGATTGTTATTATTTCTACCATTTCGATTTCGAGAAGAACGCGGTCTGCGGTCGCGTTGCTCCGAAGAAACATGAAGTTCTAAATAATCGCTACCATCGTCTATATACGGCTGGTCGTTATCTACTTTTATTTTTTGTTTTATCAATGTTTCTATACTTCGCAAGTTATCTACATCTTCACTGGTGCAAAAAGAAATCGCCAAACCACTAGCATTCGCCCTTCCTGTTCGCCCGATTCGGTGAACATAAGTTTCGGCTTCATCTGGCAAATCATAATTAACTACCAACTCCAAATTACTAACATCAATTCCTCTTGCTGCAATATCAGTAGCCACTAGAATCTGTATTTTACCTGACTTAAATATATCTAAAGCTTTTTGTCTTTTCTTCTGATTTTTATCACCATGAATCGCTTCCGCAGAGATTTTATCCTCCCTTAGCATCTTGACTATTTTATCTGCACCATGTTTGGTTCTCGAAAAAACCAAGACAGACTTTGGCTCAAAAGTCTCAAGGATATAAACCAAAAGGTTTATTTTGTTGCGCCTATTTACCAGATAGAGTTTTTGCTCCACTCGTTCGGCAGTCGGCTGCTCAGGCTTGATGGTTACCGTCTGAAAGTTTCCTAAAATGGTTCTGGATAAAGAAACAATAGAATCTGGCATAGTAGCAGAAAAGAAAAGGGATTGACGCTCTTTGGGGAGTTCGCCTATAATACTACGAATATCATGTATGAATCCCATATCTAGCATTTGGTCAGCTTCATCCAATACAAAGTATTCCAAATCTCGAAAGGATATATGTCCTTGCCTCATCAAATCCAATAATCGCCCTGGTGTAGCTACCAAAATATCAACACCTCTACGCAGTGCTTTTACTTGCTTACCTTGTTTCACACCACCAAAAACAACGGTATTTTCAATATTAGTAAATTTGCTATAATTTGTAATACTTTCATCTATTTGAATGGCTAATTCGCGAGTAGGTGTAAGAATGAGCGCCTTTAATTTGTGTTCATTCGAGTCATCACCCATACTATTTAAGAAGATATTTTGAATAATTGGGATTGAAAAGGCTGCCGTTTTGCCTGTTCCCGTTTGGGCGCAAGCTAATAGGTCTTTGCCTCGCAATACAATCGGAATAGATTGTTCCTGAATAGGTGTTGGCTGTTCATAACCTTGAGCATCTAATGCTTTTAAAATATGTGGAATTAAATGCAATTCTTTAAATGTCATATATATATTGTTGGTTCTTTTCTTTTGTATAGTCCAAACATTAGACCGTTTTATAAACAATCCTTTATGGCTTAAAAAACGTTTACTAAACTTCAAAAGTTTAGTAAACGTAACGTACTAATTTTCAAGTTTATTCTGTTTATAAATTTATACAAAAAAACATAAAATACAAAACTATCAATTTGAATGTCATTTTACATATACATCAAAAACGTCATGTATTTCATACAGATAAACAATGATTAAATGATGTTACGCACACAAAAGGCTAAATTGCAAAGCCTTGAAGCATATTTCTCAATATTTTGTTGAAAATTACTCGCCCATCAACACAAATGCTGACCAATATTTAGGTTGTGCAGCAGTTGGATCACTTAGCATTTTTAGCTTTGCTTGACGCAGTGCGCTGGTATAAGAAGGATTTTTAAAGTAATTTTTATAAAAATCAATCATCAATTCGCTACTATATTTATCATTGACTTTCCAAAGTGAGAATAGCACATTTTTAGCTCCCGAATAGATAAAACTACGATTCAAAGCTATCAAGCCTTCTCCAGCTACCAATTGACCAATTCCACTTTCGCAGCTACTCAAAACCACCAAATCGGCCTTGATATTCTTGAATTGTATTTCATTCGCATACATTAAATTATCCATTTTATTATTCTTAGAATAACAAGCTAAGGCAGAGAGTTTTGGATTTTTGAAGTTGACTAAACCATGCGTCGCGATGTGAATAAACTGGTAAGATTGACTTTCTAGCTGCTGGGATAATTTATCTTTTGTTGCATTTTTACTCAAAAGAATACTCACTGTTCCGTTATTGGCTTCCACCAATTTTGATATTGCCTTAACCTCTTTTTTTGTGTTTGGTAAAGCCACAAATTCAAAATTTTCGATACTTCGATAAACGCTATCCACCATAAAATCAAGCGAACGAGTTGCAGTTGTTAGCTTATCTCCTTTTGAAAAAACAGGCGCGAAAGCCAAAAGAGATTTATCTTTAATCGTCTTTTTTTCTTTTATTTTAAAAAATGCCGTAGCAGAATAATGGTAATTAATTTCGTATTTTTTAATTAAAAAATCTAATTCGTGATATGGTTTTTTCTCATTACTTTTTAATAATAATTCAAATGGCAAATGAAATAATTGCCCTTCAACAACAATCATCAACTTGGTTTTTCCTTCCAATTCTGCTTCAATTGGCTCAATTAAAGTTTTGTACAATTCATGGCTTACATCAATAAATTCATCTCGAACAGGTTTTTGAAAAGCAAAACGGTCTTGAATGAGTTCGTTGAGCTTATTGAGCATATCTTTAAGGTTCGAAAAATCAGCTTTAACTATATTTTTATTGGATTGGCTAATCGTAATAATAAGCCCATTTCTAGTTTTGGAAGCAGCAGATTTCTGGTTAAATGCGCTATATCCAACAAAAAGAGTTTTATCCGATAAGCCTTTTTGAATATCTTTTAGGTTGGCATATTCATTATTATAAAAATGATTAGATTCCTTAGGATAATTGATTTTAATATTCTTAAAATAGGCTTGTAGCTCTTCACTAACCTCAAATAGTACATCTTTGCACAGTTGAATAGAATCTTGATTTTTTGATACTGCACCAAATCTAGTTCTCGCCTAGCTTTTTGTACTTTCTTGACCAATACTTGCTCTTGTTTATATAACTTTTTGGGCAAAAAACTTGGCGACAAAGTTTCTATTAATTGAATAGCTTTCTTCTTTTCTGAAATATTTAATAGCTTTTCAAATTGGGCATCGGTCGGGTTTTTAGCAAAAATAAATTGTTCGCTTTCTAAAAGCATATTCAGTAAACTAACCTTGTCATAACTCAATTTTGCTCTTGCCTTATCAAAGCCTAAAGTAATTTTCCAATTTTGGTCTTCTATTATTAAACTTTGCTCAAATAACTCAATGGCAGATTTAATTTTGGTTATATCATTGGTCGCTACGCCCCAGCTATGCCAGGACTTGCCTTTTAGCATCAATAATTTAGCACCAATTACTGGATCTTTAAGCGGTTCGTAAAGTGATGGATTTTGGGTGACATCGGTGCTTTTAAACCTAGTGCTTATTCCCAAAACCGCTTTATGGGCAGCTTCTAAACTCTTAGAATACTTGCCTTCTTTCTCATAAATACGACTTAATAATATACTAGAATTTGGATGATACGTATATCTTGCAGAAGCTTTTATACATTTTCTAGCATCACTATAATCTCCACGATTATAATAACACAATGCCATTTTGTAGTTCGATAACGCTAATTGAATCTTGTAATTAAGACTGTCTCTCAATGAATAATCAATCGCTTTCTGAAAATTTTTAATCGCCAAATCATACTCCGTACTATTCATATATACCGTTCCTATATGAGAATAAAAATTACCATACAAAGGATGATTTTCAGGAATAGAAGAAATGGTTTTTCCTCTTTTTGTCCACTCTAAAGCGGTCTCATAAGCTTTGATTTCGGTATATAATTGCCCCATTCTGACATAAAGAACAGACAATTCGTCATTATCCAAAATTTTGGCTTTCTTATTAATGTCAAATAATTTTTGCAAGTATAGAATAGCTTGCTCCTTATTTTGGCTTGCACTATGATAAAGTACCTTACTCCTATAAATATATAATTGAAATGCGTCCTTATTATATTCAATTTGCTTGTCTAAGATATTTTCCAAATTAAAAATGATACTATCAATCGCAGCATATTGATTGGAATAAGACAACAATTCGACTAAGGTATAAGACCCTATAAAATAGTTTAAAGATGTTTTATCAACACATTCCAATGCTTTAAAACCATATTCCTTAGCCATTTCTATATCCCTTCTAATATATATTTCTGATAAAATATAATAAGTTTCATTCAGGATACAGTGATTCTTAAATCCCTCATTTTCGACAATATCAATAGTAGAAAATGCAACTTCGGCAGCTTTATCTATTTTGAATGCCTTATAATAGGCAATAGCTAATTTTTGTTTTACAGCAATTAAATTTTGATTAAAAGGATGTGCTTCATACAAATCACTTGCTTGTTCTAGCTGTTGTATTGTTCTCTTAGTCACTGTATTTGTATTAATAGCAGAAGAGGCACGATAGAATAATTTATTCGCTAATGTTGTATCTTTTTGAATATCGCCAGTAGGTGGTTGAGCGAAGGCAAAAAATGCAAAAAATGTAAAAAGTATTGTTCCGTAGATTTTCATTTTCAATGATATTTTTGTTTTGATTATTCTAATCAAATATCGGTAATAAATATATCTATTAGAATAAATATGCATTTCAGTAACATTTTGAGGCAAAAAAAACAAGACTTTGACAAAAAAAGACAAAGTGAGAATTGTTAAGAATAATTACTTTTGATTTTGTTTTCTATAAATTGATGGAGAGACCCCTATTTGTTTTTTGAATACTTTTGAAAAATGCGTATAATGCTTAAAACCACACTCTTTTGTAATTTGATAAGTAAACTTAGAGGTATTTTCAAGCATCTTTTTAGCTTGCCCTACACGAATAGTTGTAATAAAAGTTCTAGCATCTAAATTCTTTATTTTTTTTAATTTTCGATATAATTGCATTCGATTTAGCCCCAATTTTTTGGCAATAAAATCACCTTTCAAGTTAGGGTTATTTAAGTTGTGTTGAATAATTTCTTGAACATTTTTTATGAAAATTTCATCTTCTTCCATAAACTTTTACTTCCTTTATGTAACCAAAAGATGATTTGTCACAACAAATAAAAAAACAACTACTTTGAAGGATAATGACTATATCCAAGGTTTAGTCAACCAAGATGAGAAAGTGCTGCGTGCGATTTATCAGAATTTTTCTGGTCGCATCAGTAACTATATTGTCAAAAAAGGTGGTTCGCTTGAAGATGCAAAAGATGTTTTTCAGGATGCTTTAATGATTATTTTAGAAAAGGTACAATCCCCTGATTTTGAGCTAAGTAGTGGGTTTTATACCTATCTTTATGGTGTAAATAAATTGGTTTGGTACAATAAATCCCGAAAATTGCACAGAAAATCTGTGACAATACCCGATGATAACACATTAAAGGATCAACAGAGTATAGAACAAGAACTTTTGAATAGAGAAATGGATAATATTTATCGAGAGAATTTTGCAAAATTGGGCTTGCTTTGTAGGCAATTACTACAATTGTTTTTTGCAAAAAGAGACATGACAGAAATTGCAGAAACTTTAGAATTAAAAAATGAGCATACGGCTAGAACCCGTAAATATCGTTGTCGAGGACAGTTAAAGAAATTGATGGAAACCGATAACCGTTATCAAGAATTAGTAGATAACTCATTATGAATGACCGATTAGAAAATATTATAAAATACCTAGACAATGAAATGTCTGCGGACGAACGAATGGCTTTTGAGAACCAGCTTCGTAACGATGAAGTATTGGCAAAAGAAGTCGCTTTTCAGCGTGGATTACATGGTTTTTTGGATAGACAAAAACCCAATTTAGAACAAAAATTGAGTAACTTAGGAGATGAATTTATATTAAACCCACCGACTAAAAAAACAAGTTTTTCAACATTAAAAATCATTGGTATATTATCGTTATTAGCTTTAGTTAGTTATTTTTCTTTCTTTTTAAAAAATAATACAACCACCAATAGAGTAGCACCTACAATAGAAACGAACACCCAATTACCTAAAGATAGTATAGAATCGAATAAAACCTCAAAAGAGGAAACTGACGAGCAAGAAGAAGTCATTGAGTTACCAAAGGAGGACAAAAAACCAGTAGAAAAACCAGTAGAAAAACCAGTAGAAAAACCAGTAGAAAAACCAACTGTTCCAATTGACCAGCCAATTGCGAGTTTGGACAAAATAGATTACAGTCGTCATCCAATATTGGAAAGTGTTATGGAGGAAAATTATCGTTCTGATGCTGATGCTGATGTTACTACTTTTGTAACCAAACCCAAAGCGGATGCTGTTTTTGAATTTGCTAAAAAAATACCACTAGTAGTAATTGGAAACACCGATTTCGCTCCTAAATATCGTTTAATCATTTACTCTAATCGTTCGTTTGATATTGAAAATGATTATCGAATACTAGATGCTAAATTAGATGGAAAACCAGTTGATGGCACCAATCAGTTTAGGTTTAATGGTCAAATTCCATTAGAAAAAGGTTTATATTATTTAGTAATCAAAAAAGATGGTTCTCGCAAGATATTACACATTTCTAGGTTTACCGTAGAATAAAATTTTATTAAAAAGGACTATTCTTGAATGATAAAAGTTAATGAAAAACATTTTTTTCATTAACTTTTTATTACCTTTCAGTGCCTCAATTGTTCTTAAAGAGGCTATTCACTTCATCTTCTAATGTTTATCCATGATAGAAACGTTCAATTTTGGGCGCGTTCCAGATATATACTTTGGTGTTGGTAAGTTTTCACTTATTCCAAATTTGATTAAAGAATTTGGTCAAAGAGTATTAGTGATTACAGGTAAATCATCTTTTGTCGATAGTAAAAATTGGGATACTTTACGAGAGCTTTTTGAGTTACATCATCTAGAATGGACACAGACAACAGTCGAACAAGAACCAACTCCTGAGATAATTGACGAAATCGTTTACACTTACGAAAATGCGAATATAGAAGCCGTTCTGGCAATAGGTGGCGGTAGCGTTATTGATGCAGGAAAAGCCGTCGCGGCAATGCTTCCGATAGGCAATTATATTAGTGATTATTTAGAAGAATTTGGTTCAGAAATACACAGCGGCCACAGTTTGCCTTTCGTAGCAGTGCCGACTACCGCAGGAACAGGAAGCGAAACAACTCGATTTGCCATGATTTCGGAAGTAGGTAAAAGAGGCGAAAAAAAACGACTTATTCATAGTAATTTTACACCTACCATTTCAGTCATTGACCCGCATTTGATGTATGAATTACCTCCAAAATGGACAGCAATAGGCGGTTTAAATATACTTTCTCAACTCATTGAATCTTATCTCTCGATGGGAGCCAATGAGCTTACAGATACGCTTGCCTTCAAAGGAATTACCTACGTTTGTCAAAAAATGGAACGCACTTACAAAGCACCTCATTACGCTTCGGGTCGTACTAACATGGCTTATGCGGCAATGGTTTCGGGGGTTACAGGCACTAATTCTGGACTAGGATTAACCAATGGTTTAGCCAATTCGATAGCTGGAAAATATGATATTCCGTTTTCGATGGTAACTGCTAGCCTCTCCGCAGAGGTTTGTAAAATGACAATTCTCGAAGTCAAAAAATACTACTCCGAAGGTTTGGCTCTTGCCAAATACGCTCGAATAGGACGACTTTTACACAAAAGTAGAGGCAAATCAGATGCTTATTATCGTGATATGCTAGTCAATAAACTAGCTGAATGGACAACACTTTTTGAAATTCCAACCTTATCTGAATTAGGTATTACTTCTGATGATTTTTCAGATATTATTCAATATGCTAATAATCAAAATAATGCAATGCCTGTGATGGATGAAGAGATTTCGCAGATTTTGAATAGTCGATTGTAAAAAATCTATTCCCACAGCGCACCCGAAAGATAATTCACAGTCAAGGCGACGAGCCAATCTTGTTCGTGTTCGTATAAATGTTGGGAGTCAATATTTATAGCTTTTCGATTACTTGAACTATATTTATTGGTAATATACGCTTTCGTTCCGCTAGTGAATTGAACAGGAAAAGAACTATTGTCTAACTGGCGGTAAACATCAAAATTAAACCCTTGAAATTCACTAATTTTAGCCGTCTTGTCTCCCAAATAACGATTAATGACACCGATTACTTTTCTATCCTTATCCAAAATTGCTCCCGAACGGTAGTTATGAAAACCAACAATTTGGTCATTTACTTTCAAAATCATAAACCCCTTATGCAGCCTCAAGAAGTAGGTTTTGCGACTTGTCACCGCAATCAATTGCATTTTTGATTGAATAATCGCAGGGTCAGCCCAAATGTAAAACAGCATAGGTTCTCCATTCGTATCTGCCAAAATTCCTCGTTCTTTTTCTAAAGAAATCCCTTTTGCATAAAAATTTTTGAGCGTGCGCTGGCTGAGAAAAAGCGCATCATAATCCTTGTGAGGCACTAAATTTGGTCGTCTTTTTTCGACGGCTTCTTCTAATACAGCTCTGACTTTTTCTGGTGTCATTTTCTTGCGTTTTCTTATCATATAGCGGATAAGCAAAAACATTAAAATTGGAACACCTAGAAAAAAAAGCCCGTAAACGATAAAGAAAAGCGTAAAGATTGAATCCATAATTTTTGAATTTAAAAATGTAATGACATAAATATACGTTTACTAAACTTTCGAAAGTTTAGTAAACGTATATTTATGTCATAGGGAATACCTCTTTTTTTATATAAATAACAACAACAGCGTCAAAATTATTCCGCCAGCGGTAAAGTACATTCCTTTCTTAAAAATAGAGCTACTCGGCATAAACATCCAAAAAGAAGAAATCACAAAAAACAGTAAAGACAGACCAAAGAATATATTCAGAAAATACAATGGTTCGCTTGATTTTGCTTTGTGCAAATGTGTCATTTTCCCCAAAAGGTACGGTAATTCTTTTTTGGTGTATTCAACAGCTCCTGTTGCCTTATTGTATTGCCCATCTTTAAAAAAGTAAATATCACCTTCTTCTTGATTGACTTTTAGCTTTTTCATTTTTAAAGTCTTGCCCAATGCTTCTTTAGAAATGTTAGGAGCAATTGTTTTGCTAATTTCCGTTTTGTTTTTTAGCGCATCCGTATCTCTAAAAATCAATACAATACCACTCAGGGCATAAACTGCCATGATGCCAGCTAAAAAAAAGCCCAAATATCGGTGTACTACGCGCATTTTGAATGCAAATGATTGTTGACTCATTAATTTATAATTTAGTTGTTTAATAATTGGAAACGGGAAACGAGACCGCCTTCGGCTGCGAGAAGCGAGATAGAGCGTGAAACACTTTGTTAGCCGCTATAATACCTGCCTGACAGCAGAGGCTGGTCTCGCCTCTCGTAGCCGCAGGCGGTCTAGCACCTTGCTTCTTTTTTACCTAATAAAACGCTTCAAAAAATCTTCTTCGTAAGGGATTAGGCAAAAAATAACCTACCAGTCGAACTTATTGTTTTTCATTTATACCGCGTTAAAAATACTCGCCTTAGCGATGCTAGGACTCCGTTTTTTGCCTTGTTTAAATAAAAAACAATGACGTTCTTTGTGGTAGGTTATTTATTGCCTACTCCCTTATTTGTTGTTTTTTCATTTTTCTTTGATAAAAAATTCATTCTAAAAGCGTTGTCAATTCTCAATTCTCAATTAACTTAGTTCGCATCAATGATTTCACCTGAGCCTGATACATCCATAATTAAAGAACTAGGATTTCCTTTATACCAAACCTTACCTGAACCAGAAATATCAACATCAAGTATTCCTCCATCTATAAAAACTTCCGTTCTTCCAGAACCCGAAACCTTAATTCCTGCATTTTCAGCAGCCAAATCAAAAGCCTCTACTCGACCAGAACCCGAAATATTAATATCTAAATTTTGAGTAATTCCACCTAACTCCAAATCACCAGAACCACTAATTCGAGCATCAATACTTGGCACATCAGCTAGTAAAAAAATCGCTCCACTGCCCGAAATTCTCATTTCTAACTCGTGATCCAAAACCAAAGTGTCATTATCAACTATAATATCACCGCTTCCAGATACCTTTAAAGCTTTCAAGTCTGTTACTGTGATTTCAATTTCAATATCATGGTTATCTCTACATTCACCATCTTCAAAACCAATTTTCCAAAGTCCCGAAATTACATCATAATTCAGGCGGTCAACAGCATCTTCTTTTCCCCTAACAGTAACCGATTGAACATCTCCTTTCATCAAATGAACTCTTGCATTCATTGAAAGGGAAATTTCATCAATTTCGTCCAAGTCATAAGTAGCTTCTACTTGTTCTCCTGTTGCATCTTTACACCATCCTTCGTAATTAACATCACAACTAGTGGTAGATAATCCAATAACCAAAAGCAGTCCTAGCACTAAAAAATTTACTTGTTTTTTCATTCTATTAAATATTATCTATTCTTTGGCTCTCTCTCTTTTTTTTAGGTCTTGTTTCCATTTTTATATTAACACAAATCTATCTTTAGGATTTTTCTTTAAAAAAAAATTACTATTTAGTCTTCTTTTATAAATGCTTGTTTCAGAGACACTTTGCTTAACTCTGAAACGAGCATTTATTCTTTTGGGCATTCCGAATAGTTACAAAAGGAAGATTATCTTCCCCAAGACCAACCGAATTTGAGGCTTACACTTCCGTAAACATCACTAAAACGGTCATCTACACTAAAGCTATCTCCCAAAGCAACACGATAACCTCCATGAACACCTACTCTAAACCAACGTAATACATTAATTTCTACTCCAATTGCTGGTTGTGCTACAAAAACGTCATCACGTCCAACATTTTCTTCCTGCATCCAACCGCCACCAAGTAACAACGTAGCTTGTGGATGAACAATTTTGTGTGATTTATAAGCATATCCAACGATTAAACCGCCATAGCTCATTTCATAAGTATCACTCAAATCATTTAAGCCACTATAAGTTGTAGAAGTATATCCTCCACCTCCAATAAATAGATTTTTGTTTAGCTCAACTCCACCAAAACCACCTCTCAAGGCTGCCAATTCTCCGTCAAAATTTGTTATTGCAATTTGAGTTCCACCCCAAGCACCCGAAAAATCAACACTTCCAAATACTGTTCTGTCTCTTTGTGCAGTGATTGTACCTACAATCAACAAACACATTGTAATAGTTAATACTAAGTTTTTCATTTCTTTAATCTTTTTAGAAAATGTAATTCTTTTTTAACTCTCTATACGAATTACATCAGGTTTATAGACTTTCTCTCTCTTTTTTATTTTATAGATTTCAAAAGGATGACGATAACAATTTCAATTATGTTACACTCCTCCTGAAACTTTTTACATTTTTAATGACAAAAGAAAAAACGAAGGGTTGCATTTAAATAAAACGGCGGACGGTTGACGGCGCACGGCACACGGTCATATAGCTGTATAGTTAAGGTGTTTTTTATTAAAAATAAGGGCAAAGAAAGATACGCAGTTACATTTTTTAGAGTATTTCAAAGTGTTTTTTTACAAAAAAAAAAATACTTTGCTAGTTTTACTTTTTCAAAAACACCTTAACTATACAGCTATATGTGCCGTGTGCCGTGTGCCGTTCTCTCTATTCTAAATCAAATAAAATCGTTTGAACAACTCTTGTTTTTACTCCATTTTCGTCTATTTGAGTACCAGCATATATTAATTCTAAGAATTTCCCATTCGCCTTTGGTAGTAAGCTTATAATATAATGATTGGTTGGAGTTGTCCAACGAGCGATTTGGTGTCCATTCTCATCTCGTAAGAATATTTCATGAAAATTATACTCAACCGACAACTTCTCTTTGAGTGTCAAAAATTCAATTTCTTCAAATTTCTGAAACGTTGGTCGTTCCAAGTCTTTATTTTCAATAAAATCATATAATTTATTCAAACGCTCTCCATAAGCTGCTTCTTTATAAGGTAGCCACGTTTTCTTTATAAAATGCTCCGTTTTTGATGACTTGAGTGTATCTCCCGAAATTAATTCTTCTACTAAAGTGATATTTCCACGCTCTTCTATTAGGTATTTTCCATCTTTTGAAGTAAAATAAATAGAATTTTTATCTGCCCCCAATTGAATGTTCGAAGAAAAACTTCTTGGACTAGAAGCCTGAATATCAAACAATCCTTTATTTGTTAATATATATTTACCGTTTTCATTTACATCTAAAAATGCACCAAGGAAATGGAAAATCGGAATTTCAAAGCCATCTTCTCTGATTTCTACATCAGGTAAAATACTCGTTCGAGGCAGGCTTTCTGGTAAAGTTGGCAACCTATAAATATTCGTAAAGTTATTCGGAGCAATACCTTGAGTTGTTGCAAAAAGCATTTGATTAGGTAGCACTTGTTCAAACTTACCATCATATTCATGAATTCGTGAATTACCTATTTGAGAATGAACATAAATCCAAGTAGTGTTTGCACCTTTTGCCGCAAAGAACAAGGTATCCTGCGCTTGATAATATTTATAAATACCTTGCCCTTCTATAACCAAGGTATCCATTGCCATATCACGTACTTCAAATGATTTAGCGTTCAGTTGAATAACCAAATATTGATTATCATCTGTAACTTGATAACTTTCAATATTTCGTTCTTCGACAGGTCGTTCACTTAACAATTCTTTGGTCATTAATGAATAGACTTTTACTCCTTTGGTTGGGCTAGAAAAGGCTACTTTTTCATTATTATCAAAAAACTGAGCACTCACATTCTTCATTTCACTATCTAGATAAACTCCATTTTCTTTAGATAAATCATAAATAATCCCTTCCGAAGTAGTTAGATATTTTCCGTCGGTTGTGATGCTACTAAGCGTGCCGCCAAATTTAAAGACAGAATGCTCATTCAATTCAAACATTTCAAGACTATCTGCTAGAACTCGACAAAGTGCCGTTTTTTTATTGATAATTTCTATCGTATCAATGACTTGAAATGTTTCTAGTTCGGCAACTGTAATCTCTTTTTCGACAATAGTTGGCACATAATAAAATAAATCTGTACTATTCGGAGAAAACTGTAAACTGTTCCGAATTTGATTAATATCTAAGTAGGACTTGAGTGATTTAGGCAACTTAATCAAGGATTGATGCAAGTTTGTTTCTTGAATAACATCTTCAACCTTGATCAAGAAAACTATGCTATCTTCACCTGTTGTCACATCATTTGCACTAACCAGATATCTTAGATCTGGCGAATACTGAGCTTCCAAGAAATTATTAGTTTTGGTTAATGAAGTCGAGTATAAAGCTTCTCCTAATTCATTAAAAACTTCAACTTTACCTTCTTTACTTGTAAATGTTCTAAACTCAAACCTCAAATCGTCCCCCATTTCATTTATTCGACCATAAGATTTGGGATTCCCTTTAAAATTAACTGGTGCGACTTTTCGTGGTGTAAAATAAAATTGATAACCAAAATTATCCAAATTCGCGTATCGCGACTGAATCAACAACATTTTAGCTTCCGTATTTTTAGCATTCACATCCAATGCCTGAACGGCAAAATCATAAGCTTCTGTAAAATCACCGTCGCCGTAAGCGGTCAGTCCTTGCAGTTCAAAAAAGTTACTTCGTGCATTAACCGACTGAAAATAAGAGTAAATACTTTGCCCAATCACCACCAAAAAAATAGCCACTGCTGCAATTATCAAATTTCGTCGAATAGCAACTTGTCGGTCTCTATATTTTTTACTCGCTTCTACCAATTTGATTTCGAGATCATTCCATAAACGCATTCCATTTTGACCATCTTCAACCAATTTCAAATCATTGGGATCCATTATATTCGTCTCATCATCTTCAAACTCTAATGCATTATTCGTCAAAGTTCGGTAAGCGCGTTGCCCAGATTTGTCAGATTCGCGTATTTCAAAGTTGACAATCGGAGCAAGCGTATCATGCGACAGTCCCGTTTGCTTGTATCCAATATCCGTCAAAAGATACAATTCTTTGAATTTATCAATCAAAGCATCTACTTCATGAGTTTGATGTTGGTATCTTTCTTTGATTTCATCAACATTTTTCATACCTGCCGTGCCGAGTGCCGTCGTATGAAAATTCAGAATGTCCAACGCCAACCCAGAAGCTTCTAGTTCTGGCTTCCAATTCTTTAATTTTACCATTTGCTGATGAAAAAAATCTTCCATCATAATACCTTGCTTTTTCAAATTTTGATACTGAGTAACAGAAAAAACATTGATATTGGCTTCGCGACTCAGTTCCCACATTTTCGTCAAAAGGATAGACAAAACGGGCGCAATTGGAGATTCTCTATCTTCCGTGAGGTCATCCGCAATGATATTTGGCAGGTTTGGTTCTATAATAATATTATATCTCTGTTCTAGTCGTTTATTGCTTGCAACGCCTCTAACGACCTCTTCTATGTCTTCGGTCGTTAGTCTTTTTAGAAAAATACCTTCCCTCGGAATTTGTAGTTTTTTACAGAACTCATCTATTTCTGGATGATATTCTTTTCGATAAGAAAGAATAATATTTCCATCTGGACAATTGCCTGCATCTTTGAAAATCTGTTGAATTTCTAATAAAAACAACTCCAATTCATTAGGCATATTAGGATTTGCTCGTGTAAATGTTTCTTCTACTTGATCCAATAAAATATTAAATGGACGACCTGTATTCTCTTCAATTGCTATCCATCTTTCGAGGCGTGTAGCTGTTTCTTCTTCAGTATTAATATCCGTTTCTTGGCTACCCAACTTGGCTTTTAATTGGTCTATAATCCGTTGAATATCTCCGTGATCGGTTGTATCAATCGTTCGACGGAGTGATTCCATTTGGGCAATTTGATTTTCCAAATCGCTCACCAATACTGCTTGACCATCTCCAGTACTCAATACAGTTCTTTTGATATTTCCACCCAAAGCCTCGTCAAATGTTCCCAAAAGTCCAATATCCGAATTTCTTCGGATGTATTTCACATCTGCCTCTTGTTCCAATCTTGGCAATAATCCAGCCGCTAGAGCAGAAGATTTGCCTGCGCCTGATTGCCCATAAAACAAAATAACGGGCGCAGCTTTATCAGAAGTGATTCTATCATATAATTGACGAATGTATCTATCTCGTCCAAAGAATATCTCGGCATGTTGTGGCTCATATCGCCTCAAAAACATAAACGGATATTCGGGTAAATTCGTTTTTGGCAACTCTGGAAGTCCAAAAAGAGGGCTATTTGCTGCACTCGGTAAATCCCAATCTCTGACGACTTCTGCCCCATCTCTGATATACATTCTCCACGGAAAGTCGTTCCCTTTATCTCTCCTTAATCGTAGTCCTTTTTTCTTTTTAGTATCGTTTTTGGTTTTTAAAACATCTACCGCTTCTAACCAAGACTTATTCACTGTAAACCCAGAGGCAATTCCTGTATAAAATCGCCCTGCCAAATCTGTTGCTATAACATCTTTAATAGCAGTAGCCGTCCCCACTACGGCAGGAACGCCCGCTTCACTCAACTCCATTGCCTGTTCTTGCGACGAACAGCCGTTAAAGAACGCAACCTGTAGAGAATTTTGCTTACCCAAAAATGAAACTAATCCTTCGGCGTGTGCCGTTCCGTGGTCTCCGTCCAGTGTTTCCAACATCAATTGCGAGCCACTTGCATGACCTCCATAATGAAACATGGCTATTCTGCCTTCATACCTTGGGTCTTGAAAAGTATCAAAAATATCTTCTACCGTACAGGCTGTTCGCTCAATGACTTCGCACAATCCTGCCTTTTCTGCTTTTACTAAAGCATTTCTAATTGCATTTAATTCTTTTGGCAGATTACGCAAATACAATGCGTCATCTACTTTATCATTGGCAAATGTCAAAAATATAACAGGAAGTTGATTTTTCATCGTTTTTATATTAACCGTCTAGCATAATCAATCATCAGTTGTTTAATGTTTCGTAGCGCGACGAGCTTCGTCGTCACGCTACGTTAGCTTTACAAACTTTTGAGTCATTATACTAGTCATATTCATTTAAAGTATCATGAAAGCGTATTAGTCCTTTCCGACAATTCGACTTTTATCCAAGTCCCAAAGCAATGTTTGTACCTTCCTTGTCGTGTTTCCGAGCGTATCCGTTTCCGTTCCAGCGTAGATAATTTCTAAAAAATGTCCATTCACTTTTGGAGTAACACTAATGATATAATGGTTAATCGGAGCTGTCCAAAGTGCTAGTGTTTGTTCATTTTCATCTTTCACATAAACCTGATAAAACTGATGTTCTATCCATAATCTATCATCTAAAGTCTTAAACTTTATACGCTCATTCTCTTTAAATATTGGTCGAATTTGATTATTGTCTTTGACAAAATCGTATAATTTTTTTAGCTTATTTTCATAAACCTCTGACTTATATTTCTCCCATTTGGGTTGATATTTTTGAGTCTTTTTAGTGTTTAGAGTATCTCCCGTTAGTATATTTTCCATCGAAAAATCATCTCCTCTTTCTTCTATCAAGTACTTTCCATCTTCCGAAATAAAATACAATGGTGTCAATTCTGCTTTAGGCGCAATGGTTGAAGAAAAAACAGTCGGGCTATTCGGTTCTACATCATAGAAGCCTTTTTTGGTTAAAATGTATCGCCCATCTTCACTCACTGCCACAAATCCACCTAACAGATTATACAATTGTTCCGTAAATCCATCTTCATAAAAAACTAGATTTGCTAATGGCGGCTGGCGTTTTTGACTTTCAGCAATGGTTGGTAACCTATAAGCACTAGTCAATTCATTTGGAAAAATTCCATTATCTGTTACAAATAGCATCCCATTAGGTAAAACTCGTTTAAATCTCCCATCATATTTTCGCTTATCAAGTGTTCCATCTGGTAAGGCTCGATAAACGAGTGTCGTATTAGGAGATTGAACTGCAAAAAACAACGAGTCTCTTTCAAAATAACCTTGAAAAATTCCTTCACCTGCTAAGACAACCGTGTCAACTGCTGCATTCAAAACCTCAAAACGTTCTTTATCTAATTGTAGGACAATATATTTACTATCTGCCGTGAGCGTATAACTCCTAACATTTTCTTGAGATGGTCGCTCAAACACCAATTCTTTGGTTAAGTTAGAATACACTTTCACTCCTGTACTGGAACTGGTTAAAACTATTTTCTCACCATTTTCAATAAAACTCGGTGTACTTTTTTCACCATAATCAAAATGCACTGCGCCATCTCTAGTCAAATCATAAATAATACCTTCACTTGTAATTAAGTACTTTCCATCTTCTGAAATACTTCTAATAATACCACTAAATTTGATATGAGAATAATCCGTCAAACGAACCATTTCGACGCTATCCACAAAAACATGGCAAATCGTTTTGTTAGCATTAATGACCTTTATGGTATCTATAATTTGATAACTATTCGCCTCTTCAGTCAATATTTCTTTTTCTATCACGGAAGGAGCGTAATAGAAAAGCGCGTCATTGCTCGGAGCAATTCTAAAGTTTCGATATACCTTGGTTAAGTTTCCTCTAAATTGAAGAAGTGATTGAGAAAATGCTTGGCGTGTTTCATATTGTACTTGATTTTGAATAATATCTTTGACCTCAAAATCAATGAATAAAGAGTCTTCCGTAGAAGCATTATCAAACATCGTTGCTGCTAATTTGAAGTTAGATGAGACTTTCAAATCAATTACTTTCTGCCCTGTCGTATCAAATCCAGTATAAACTTCTTCGCCATTGATATCACCAATTAAAACATTTCCAGTTGTATTAGAATAACGGTTATAGTTAAAATGAATAGGTTGGTGTGCATCATTAATCGAGCCTGTAAAGTAATTATCTTTCGCTCCAAAAGTCAATAACTTTATACGATATGGTGTGAAATAATATTGATAATCACTATTATATAAATTCGCATATCTTGATTTGATAAGTAACTCTTGTGCTTTGGTATTAGAAGACTTGACATCTAATGATTTTTCCGCAAAATCATAAGCGGTTGTATAATCTTTGTTCCCCAATGCAAGTAAACCCTCTAATTCGTAAGCATTACTTTGAACGCTTTTAACTTGAAAAAAAGAAAAAATACTCTGTACTATAATAATAACCATCACGACAGCTCCCGTAATCATTAAGTTTCTCCGTAATGCTTTTCTTTTAGCTCTTTGTTTTTGACTAAGTAAAATGAGTTCCTTTTCTGTTTCATTCCACAGACGCATTCCATTTTTACCATTTTCAATAATCGCCAAATCTGCTGAATCTAACAAATTCGTTTTATCTGCCTTAAATTCATTGGCTTTACTAATCAAAATCCGAAAAGCACGCTGCCCATCTTTATCCGAATTTCTTAATTCTTTACTTACAATTGGTGCAATAGTATCGTGAGCAAGGCTGGTTTGGTCTTGTCCTGCATCGGCAAGCAAATATAAATTCTGTAATTTATCTAATAAATCATCCAAAATAACTCCCTGATGCTTATACCTTTCTTTGATATCTGTTTCTGTACAAATGCCTGCAGTTCCGAGTTCGGTTGTATGAATATTCAAAATATCTAATGCTAATCCCGACTCTACTACGTCTTTATTCCATTCACTCAGCTTTCCCATTTGTTGGTGATAAAAATCATCCATCAATATTCCCTCAGTTTTTAGGATTTGGTACTGAGCTACGGAAAAAACAGTCGTTTCTTGTTTTTGGGATAATTCCCACATTTTGGTCAAAAGAATAGACAAAACGGGAGCAATCGGAGAATCTTTATCTTCCATCAAATCATCTGCTATTATATTAGGTAAATCAGGTTCTACCATAATTTTATAGCGATTGCTGAGTCGTTCGGTACTTTCTACACCTCTAACGACCTCTTCTATATCTTCTGTTTCTAACCTTTTTAAAAATATTCCTTCCCTTGGTATTTGCAACTTTTTACAAAACTCGTCTATCTCAGGATGGTACTCTTTTCGGTAAGAAAGAATGATGTTTCCTTTGGGGCATTGTCCTGCCTCAGCGAAAATTTGTTGTATTTCTAATAAAAAATACTCCAGTTCATTGGGTATTTCTAAATTTGGTCGTGTAAAAACTTCCTCTACTTGATCTAGTAATATATTAAAAGGTCGCCCTGTCTCCTCTTCAATAGACAACCATCGCTCCAAACGTCCAACTCTATTTTCGGTCTCAACTTCCATATTTTGGTCATTGAGTTTATTTTGGAGCTGCTCGATTAACTTATTCAAGGTTCCATGTTCAGCAACATCAATGGACTTTTTGAGTTGTTCCATTTGTTCAATCTGTGCCTTGACATCACTCACCATGATTGCCTCTCCTTCCGAATTGCTCAACACAGAGCGCTGAAAATTTCCACCTAATGCTTCATCCAAACATCCCAACAAACCAATTGTAGTATCTCGACGAATATATTTTACATCTGCTTCTTGCTCTAATCGTGGCAATAATCCTGATGCTAGAGCCGAAGATTTACCTGCTCCAGATTGACCATAAAAAAGAATAACTGGAGAAGATTTATCTGACGTAATTCTATCATATAATTGACGAATATACTTATCTCGTCCAAAGAAAATTTCAGCATGATGAGGCTCATACCTTCTCAAAAAACGGAAAGGCTCTTCAGGCAAATTTGCAACAGGTAATTCTGGTAACCCAAAAAGTGGATTTTTGGATACACTAGGCAAATCCCAATCTCTCACCACCTCAGCTCCATCTCGAATGTATAAATTCCACGGGAAGTCAGAACTTTTGTCTCTTCGAAGTTTTAAACCTTTTCGCTTAGTGGTATTTGTTTTAGTTTTTACAATATCAATCGCTTCCAACCACGAATTATTTATCGTTGCACCACTTGCCATACTATTATAAAATCGTCCAGCTAGTTCCGTCGCAATTTCGTCCTTAATAGCCGTAGCTGTGCCTATTACTGCCGGTACTCCTGCTTCACTTAATTGCAATGCCTGCTCTTGCGACGAACAACCATTAAAGAATACCATTTGTAAACCTTTCTGCTTTCCCAGAAAAGAAATCAAACCGTCAGCATGTGCAACACCATGACCTCCATCAAGCGTTTCGAGCATCAATTGCGAACCGCTAGCATGACCTCCATAGTGAAACATTGCAATTCTATCTGCATATCTTTCGTCCTGAAAAGTGTCAAAAATATCTTCTACAGTACAAGCTGTGCGTTCTATTACTTCGCATAAATTCGCCCTTTCTGCTTTTTCTAAAGCGTTCCGAATAGCGTTTAATTCCTTAGGTAAATTCCGTAAATAAAGCGCATCATCTACTTTGTCATTCGCAAAAGTTAGAAAGATTACAGGTAACTGAGTTTCCATGATTAGGTAAATAATTGACTCAATGAAATTAATTCATTGAGTGATTTGGTTCGTTATGATTTTACATGGTCATTCAAAATACGATTTACCTAATTTTAGATTCTAGTATCTTGTTTCTTGTTGTTACTGCCGCTGTTTTAATTAAAAACAGCAACAAAAATCTAGAGACTAGAAACTATACTATTTGAAAAAAGTAAAATTTTAAACAAATCACATAAAATCATAAAAAACCAATGGTTTTATATTGTAAGCCCTATAAAACTACATTATTCTTTTTTTTTGAAAGAAAATTTTGACTACTGATTAGATATATTTTTGAGCTTAATATGAATACTTCTGATTACTAGAAGCTAGTTTTCACTACTGCTATATCTTGTAAGAATTTCGATTCTAATTTTATTTTTTCAAAAAAAAATGAAGGTTAAAAACTTTTTTTATCAAAAAGACATTATCTATATCAGGGTCTAATTGTATATTTGTTTGCTATAAAAAGTAGCTTTTTCTTATTTTTGTAAAAGAAAAAAAATCAACATAAAATATTTGGCGGTGAAACAGGACTATTATATTCATTACACCGTTCTAACATTTCAAATACATGAGTGTTATTGATATGAAAGTCCCTGTAATCGGGGAGTCTATTTCGGAAGTAACGATTGCTGTTTTTCTGAAACAAGATGGAGACATTGTCAAAAAAGATGAGTCTATCTGTGAAATTGAATCAGATAAAGCAACGCTAGAAATGCCTGCCGAAGAAGGTGGAAAAATCGAATGGATAATTGAAGAAGGTGACGATGTAGAAATCGGTGCTGTTGTTTGTCGTATCGATACTAGTTTCAGTGCCAGCGATGACGCGCCAAAAACTGCGGCACCTGTTAAAGAAACAACAACTTCAGAAGCTCCAGCAGAAAATAAGGAAACTTATGCAACAGGGCATCCTTCTCCTGCAGCAGCTAAAGAAATGGCAGAAAAGAACTTATCTTCTGCTGATGTAAAAGGAACAGGAAAAGATGGACGCATCACTAAAGCAGATGCTCAAAATACACCAGCGAAATCTATCGCACCAAAGGAACAACCTAAGAAATCTGCTCCTGCGGCAGCATTTGTTGCTCCAAAAGTATCTCGTTCTTCTGGCTTTAGTAGAGATACTGAACGTAAGAAAATGAGTCGTATGCGTCGTACAATCGCAAAAAGACTTAAAGAAGCGAAGAACGAAACTGCCATGCTAACAACTTTCAACGAAGTTGATTTGACGGAAGTAATGGCAATGCGTAAGCGTTATCAAGAGCGTTTTATAGCTAAATATGGCATCAAGCTAGGTTTCATGTCTTTGTTTTCGAAGGCTTGTGCTAAAGTTTTGATGGAAATGCCAGACGTGAATTCTATCATGGATGAAAAAGAATTGATTTATCACGATTATGCTGATATTTCAATTGCTGTATCTACAGGTGATGGATTAGTTGTTCCTGTTATTGAAAATGTAGAATCTCTTAACTTTGCGGAGATTGAATACAAAATCAAAGAATTGGCAAGTAAAGCACGTAACGGTTCTCTTTCTTTAGCAGAAATGACAGGCGGTACATTTACAATCACTAATGGTGGAATATTCGGATCAATGATGAGTACTCCAATCATCAATACTCCTCAATCGGCTATTTTGGGAATGCACAATATTATTGATAGACCAATGGCTATCAATGGTGAAGTCAAAATCCGTAAAATGATGTATCTCGCACTTTCTTATGACCACCGTGTAATTGACGGAAGTGGTGCTGTTACATTTTTGACGAAAGTCAAAAACTTATTGGAAGACCCAATGACTTTAATGTTGGATTTGTAGAGAAGAGACCGCTTCGCTGCGAGAAAAGAGACCGCCTTCGGCTAAGAGATTGCTTGATGTTATAGCACCTTTATTCATCGCTTTTATTAGCGACAAGTAAAAGGCTACTTTGTCAAGCAGTCTCATAGCCGAAGGCGGTCTCTGTTCTCGCAGTGAGCAAAGCGAACGGTCTCGCAGCGCAGCGGTCTCTTTCTAAGAAAAATGAACTTATTAAAAAAGAATCCCGTTGTAAACTTGAATTAGGGAAAATAAAGTAAATTTGGATGTAATTCAGTTTTCGTTTTAGAAAAACAAAATTGCCTTTCTAAGCGATGTGGTCATGGCTAAAGCCATTCAATAAAGGGGATTAGAATTTTTAAACTACAAATATTACCATGGCTAAAGCCATTCTGAATAGAATTAAATAGCTAGAATGGCTTTAGCCATGGTAATATTTGTAGTAAAATCTTGGATAGAAGCAAATCTAAAAAAGTAGTAATAAATAATATATTGGCAAAGAAAAACGAATTAAAAGAAGGAATTGTAGTGCGTTCGACGGGTAGTTGGTACAACGTCAAAACGAAAGAAGGAGAAACCATACAATGTCGCATCAAAGGGAAGTTTCGATTAAATGGCTTACGAGTAACAAATCCTGTTGCGGTTGGTGATAAAGTGATGTATTATATTGAAAATGAGGTAGAAAATACAGGAATGATAAAAAAAATCCTTCCTCGTACCAATTATGTTGTGAGAGAATCACCGCGTCGAGCCCATCATTTACATCTTTTGGCATCTAATATTGAGCAAGCTATCGTTTTGGTTACTATCAAAAGTCCTTTACTTAAGCCTGGATTCATTGATAGATTCTTATTAATGACTGCGCCTTTTGACATTCCGACTTACGTTGTTGTGAATAAAGCAGATTTACACGAAGAGGAAGATGATGAAGTTTTTAATGGTTTGCGGTATATTTATAATCGGGCAGGTTATAATGCAATATTGGTTTCGGCACTCGAAAACAAAGGTTTAGACCTTTTGAAATCCATTTTGAAAGATAAAATAACTTTGGTTAGCGGTCATTCGGGTGTTGGAAAATCTACTTTGGTCAATGCTATTGAACCAGAATTAGATATTCGAACAAATGACGTTTCGGATTATTCGGGTAAAGGTCAACACACAACGACTTTTGCAACAATGCACGATTTGAGTTTTGGCGGTTCGATTATTGATACTCCTGGTATTAAGAATCTTTCGTTTAACAACTTTGAGCCTATGGATGTAGCCCATAATTTTAAGGAGTTTTTTGAGCTTTCTAAAAATTGTAGATTCTCTAATTGCTTACACCTCAATGAACCACAATGTGCTGTAAAAGATGCTATAGAAGCAGATGAAGCCAGTGATTTGCGTTATTTTAATTATTTAGCTATTATGGAAGAAGTTCAAAGCCAAAATTATTGGGAACGAAATAAAGAGTTATAAATCTATTTACTTTGTTTGATATATATAACTTGAGAAAAATAGACAATGAAACTAAAACAGGTTTTAGAAAAAATAGATAACTTCAATACTAATGAAAAAACAGAGGAATATGAAATAATAGCTTTCTTTGATGAAATTGGAGACAACTTTCCCATTATAGAAACACTAGGTAATAATGAAAAAAAATTAGCTGTTGAAACACTATTTAATTACTTGAATAGGCAATCACCAGACCTAGAGGAAAATTGGTCATTTATTCATTTGATTGAAGCTATTGATAAACCCGACTTCAAAAATTATGATAGTCAGTTAATAAAAATTAATAAAAAAAATCCTAATTTAACATCTCTAATTTTACTGAATAGATATACTAACGCTTTATCAAGTAAAGCAAGAGAGATGGAAATGGCAATTAATCTTTTGAAAGAAATCAGTGAAAACAGTACTATTCCAGAATTAGTTATAAATGAAGCGAAAGATTATTATAATTATCAATTAGAAAAAATTAAGTAGTGAAATCTATCACTTAATGATTTTTTCTTTAAAAAAGCTTAAATCTGTTACTATTTAAAAAACAATCATTAAGTGATTATTAATCATATTTATGATAAACAAAATGTATAAATAAGTAATTAATCAAAATCCATTTTGAATAGAAAACGCTGGACATATATAAGCGAAACAGGTAGTAGAAGCAATATTGGAATAATTCATAATGCCTCTAAAGGGCAATTTATGATTTATTGTAATAAAAAAGTTGTCCTAGTCGAATTCAAACTCTATGAATCTAAGCAGTTTTCCTTTTTCTTAGATGATGAATTATTCAAAATTGATGTTATAAAAACTGCAAATAATACTTATGAATATGCATTCAAAGTAGATTTGGAAGCCAAAACACCACTCAACGCAGAACGCACTCAACTCAAAAAAACAACACTCAAAAAATCTATACTTGCTATTGTTAGTAGTTTGGCAATTGTTGCTATTATTATTAGTTCTGTTCTTTGGCTACATACTCAACGATACCGCAAAGCTCGTCAAGCCAATGGTGTTTTTGCGGCAGCTCAAGTTTATATTGCACCTCAGCAAAGTGGTAGTTACTCTTTAGGCTATTCTTTTCCGACGAAATATAGTAATCATACACATCAAGTAGAGTATTATCGAACGCCTCATCCGATGTCTCCAACGGGTTTTCCATTCTATGATGGTGATGAGTTTTATGTTCAATATGCCCTCAACGATGCTTCTAATCACGAAATTTTCTTCGATAAACCAACAGAACAACAAATTGAAACTTATAAAAGAAGAACCTTACAACAACACCTAATTATTAATGCCAACTCTGATACCGCTTACTGCCAATGTTTGATTGAAAAAGCATATACCATTCAGAAGGTTGATGGTTTGGCTCGTTTTTATCATCAAGAAACGCCTCCTTCTCAACACCGAAAATTCAATATCAAGACCTATAAAGAGTTGATATATTCTGATGATTTTAAGAAAGAGGCTGATAAATGTTTGAATGCTAGAAAGTAACTTCCTTATATTTAAATATACTATCATCAATAAACCTAAACCTCATTCCTAGTGAAATATTAAAAGTAGGCATCACATAAATATTCAACTGATCTAAAATTCTTTCGGTATCATATATTGTAATTCTATAATCAGTTGTCATTAATATTCCGACTTTTCTAGTGACCATCAAATCCACCTCTATTCCTCCCAAAACCCCAAATCGTCCCCTAAATTCATCATGCTGAAGTTCAGGATAAAAAGTATTCTCATCAAGGTTCTCTTCCTTTGATTCATCCACAAAGACTATTCTATCCGAAATCTGTAATGTGCGGCTAAATTCAAATCCAGTAGTAGCACCTCCAGTAAGGTTAATATTCAACCACCTTGCTATAGGAATAATACCTTTCCCAATAAAATCAAAATGAATATTATCTTGTTTGAGCGTAGAACGATAAATTTTAGTGTAATCAGGAAACTCTGTTTGAGTCTCCTCAGTCGATCCAATTTGATTAAATCCAAGCTCTATTTGCATACCAAAAGAACGTTCTTCCCATTCCTTTCCATAACCTACTCCCATTATACTAATACCTTTCACATCATTATTGTATTCTGCACTAGGAATAGCTCTACCTGAATTTTTAACTGTTTTAGCCGTTCTAAAATAATTAACTCCGCCTTTGAAGAAGTAATGATTTTGACTATATACATTTTGAAGTAAAAAGAAAAAGCAACTTATTAAAAATATACGTTTCATTGGTTGTTTTTTTTGTTAAAAAGATAATAGACTTTATTCTAAAATGGTTTTGTAATGAATGGAAATTTAGATTTTAAATCTAATCAAGGCGGTAAAAGCG
>CAKZLT010000241.1 GCA_937127195.1 uncultured Saprospiraceae bacterium | reverse complement strand
TGACGAAAAGCCATAATCAAAAGGCTAAAACACCGTCAGGCGTAGCCGTCCGTCAGCGAGGAACGAGCGTCCGTCAACCGTCAAGCGAAGCGTCCGTCAACCGTCAGCGAAGCGTCCGTCCACCGTCAGCGAAGCGTCCGTCAACCGTCAAACGAAACGTCCGTCAACCATTTTCTCCTTTTTGTCAGATAAAGTTTCTTTAAGTGCAAGGTTGTTCAATATCTTTGCGCCGAAATAGAGAATACCTAATTTTTGAATAATACAAAAGAGAGGAGAAAGATATGAAGCAAGGAATTTTTACACTTTTTATACTATTTTTCGCTTTGGTAGGAATGGCGCAGCAACCTGCCGAGACAAAGAGAACAAAAAAAGAATTACAAGCTAAACGAATAGAAATAGCACCCAAAATTGATGGATTTATAGATGAAAATATCTGGAAAACAGCAGAAATTGCAACTGATTTCGTAGAATCTTCGCCCGATCCGATGACACCTTCTGATTACAAAACAGAAGTGAAATTACTATATGATGATGCGGCAGTTTATGTTAGTTTTATGTGTTATGACGAATCTGGCGATGTCGTTTTAAAGCAATTGTCACAACGAGATAATCTTGGAAATACGGATTGGATAGCTGTTACATTTAACGAATATCAAGATGGATTGAATGGAGAAGGATTTGTAGTGACCGCAGCAGGTGTTCAGGTAGATGTCAAATATTCGGACTTTAGCGAAGATGGAGCTTGGAATGCCGTTTGGGAGAGTGAAGTACAAATTTTGGAGAATGGTTGGAGCGTCGAAATGAAGATTCCTTTTGCTGCTTTGCGTTTTCCTGATGCCGATATTCAAACATGGAACATCAACTTTAAGCGTTCGGTTCGTCGAACGCGTGAAGAATCTTGGTGGAATCCAGTTGACCCAAAAATTGCTGGTTTTCTTAATCAAGCAGGAGAATTAGTAGGCATCAAAGATGTAGCTTCTCCAACTCGCCTTTTCTTTTATCCTTATATTTCTACTAATGCGGTACACGAACCGAATGGTCAAGGTGATGTTAGTAATTGGTCAAGTGGTTTCAATGCAGGAATGGATGTAAAGTATGGTATTAATGATGCATTTACCCTAGATATGACTTTGATTCCTGATTTTGGTCAAGTTCGCTCAGATAATCAAGTACTGAATTTGTCGCCTTTTGAAGTGGTTTTTGATGAGAATAGGCAATTTTTTACGGAAGGAACGGAGCTTTTTAATAAAGGAAATATATTCTATTCTCGTAGAATTGGCGCGCGACCATCGGGTTTTTATGATGTGGAAAATCAATTAAAGGATACGCTTGAAAGTATCGTTTCTAATCCGTCAGTCACTCAATTGATTAACTCCACCAAAGTTTCTGGGCGAACAAATAGCGGACTCGGAGTTGGTGTTTTTAACTCGGTAACCAACAAGATGAACGCAACTATCCGAGATGCAGAAGGTGAAACGCGAGCATTTCAAACCGAACCTTTGACGAATTATAATATATTGGTATTAGACCAAAATTTTAAAAATAATTCCTTTTTGACACTCATTAATACCAATGTTCAACGATTCGGAACGACTGATGACGCGAATGTTGGTGGTGCGGTTTTTCGTTTTAATAATAAAACAAATGATTATAGTGCTTCTGGTAAAATCATGCACAGCTATAAAATGAATGATGCAGGAGAGACCAATCAAGGTTTTCAATCGTTGGTCGAATTAGGTAAAGTTGGTGGTAATTTTAATTTTTCTTACACGAGTGAAATTCTAAGCGATAAATACAATCATAATGACCTTGGAGTACTGTTTAGAAATAATTCTATCAATAATTCGGCTAGTGTAGGTTATAATATATTCAAGCCTTTTGGTTCATTTAATCGAGCTAGATTCAGAGTTAATTCGTTTTTGAGTCATAGGTATAGTAACCAAGCCTTTCAAGATTTTGCGATTGAATGGGATGTTTTCTTTTTGATGAAAACCTTTTTTGCATTTGGAGTGAATGGTCGTTTTGAGCCTGTGACCACTTATGATTATTTTGAGCCTAGAGTCGAAGAACGTTATTTAGAATATCCTACGAATAGAGTTGTAAGTGCTTGGTTTTCGTCAGATTACCGCAAGAAAATTGCAATTGATGGTAATATTAGTTATCGAAAATTTGACCAAGAAGGGCGTGAAAACCTTTATTTGAGTATTGAACCACGCTTTAGAGTCAATGATAAATTATTTTTTGTTTATGAAATTTCTCAATTTACTTCCCGAAATGATATTGGTTATACGACAATATTGGATGCGGCACAAGATTCTATTATTATGGGGCGTAGGTTGAATATAACGACGACACATCAGCTAGATGCGAGTTATATTTTTAATAATAAAATGGGTTTAACGTTTCGTATGCGTCATTATTGGAGTACTGCAAAGTATAATAATTATTATCTTTTGGGTAAAGAAGGAACATTGGATGAATCTGATTATACAGGATTAGAACCTTCGGGCGAGTCAAAACATGATGTGAGTTTGAATGTTTTTAATATTGATTGTATTTATAATTGGCAATTCGCGCCAGGAAGTTTTTTGACGGTGGTTTGGAAAAACTCTATTAACAGGAGGATAAATAATACAGAAGAGCGTTTTGTTGAAAATTTGAGAAGTACCATTGATGCCGACCAAAACAATAATTCTAATATAAAAGCTCTATTCTTTGTAGATTATTTGAAGTTGAAATGACTAGGAGGTAAGAAGAACGCAACGGTTAGCACTTTATTTTAAAAAGAGAAATCCCTATTTTAAGCTTTTATAAAAAACGTTTATACAGCGTTTTTCTGTATAAATGTCTTTTAAAATTAAGACATCTTTCAATACTTTTAGCCTATTTTTCATTAGATTGGCGATGAATTATTATATTGTGATGATTGGATTTGGTACTTT
>CAKZLT010000240.1 GCA_937127195.1 uncultured Saprospiraceae bacterium | reverse complement strand
TCGTCGCCCAACAAATAAAAGCAAATAGTGTAACACAAGAATTTTTGTGTTACACTATTTTTTTACTCCAAAATATATTTATATTCATCTCTCAGATAAGTAAAATTCCACTCTTGCCAACTCTTAACTAAATTTGCCTTAACTGGATTATTAACGGTATATTGTACTTGATGATAAAAGTCTTTTCTATTTCTTATTAAGTGGTCATAGCTTTCATGTAACCAAAAATTTGGACGACCATCGCCTTTCTTAAATTTTCCATATATAAGATTATTCGACATTAATGAAGTATAGCTTTTGAAGTTTCTCAAAATTTCAAATAACTGTTGCTTACATTGATAAATCACTAAATGAATGTGATTTGACATAACACAATAACAGACTAATTTAAAATCTTTCCCATCTCGAAAATGTAAACTTTCTGCAATGATTTTTGCAATCTCATTTCGTTTTAACCATGTAGGTCCAGAAGTTTCGTTATCTAATAAATCATCAAATTTATTGAAATATAGCTGATGAACTTTTATTAAAGCTATTTTTTCTTCTTTGGGAGAAAGTGATGATTGTTTAATATGGGCTATTTTTAGAGTTCTTTCATCTTTTAGAATTTCTATTTTACTTTTTGGAAGTGTTCCAGACAAACAGATAGTTATTGCAAATACACCATTTTGAGGTTGTAAATGCGGTACATTACGAATGTAAGAATCTTTATGTTTTTTCATTGATTTGTAATGTAGCGCAACGAGTCTTGTTATTCAATTTATAAATATACTCTAAAAAATAAAACGGGAAGAATCGCTTTTGTTAGTCGGGCGACGAAGCTCGTCGCGCTACGTTATAGGCATTACTTTACCACCAACTCTGTTGTAATTACCATTTTTTTATCTGACTTTAAGTCACTGACAATAACCTCAAGTGTACAAGGATTATAAATAACGCCATCACTAAATGATAGAGCTACTGGCAATTTAGTCTTGTCGAAGCTTTCTTCTGGTATTCCTGTCGTTTCAAAATTACTTAACAGGTTAGCATCTGATAGAATCTTAACACCATCTTTATCTGTTAAATTAATAGATATGCTAGGAAAAACTTTTCCTCCGATAGCTTTTAATCCCTTAATTTCTTCTAGCATTAAGACATAATTATCTACCTTATTAAGGTATGAGTTGAAAACCATTTCTTTTTTTGAGTTATTCCAAAGATAAATGCTTGAATATGTAATGTCTTTTGCATTTATTTTTAATAAATCATTTTCTTCTATTATAAAAGGCAATTCATACTCAAAAGAATTATCACTTTTGGTATCCCAAATTTTCACAAAAGCAGTATAGCTTTCATTATCTTGATAAGGTAAATCTGTAAAAAGACTTGCTTTTAGTTGTATTTCAGCTAAGTCAATCCCGCTTTTGAGTTCGTTTAAAAGATTAGGTTCTGATAAAACGGTGTCTTTTCCATTTTTTAAAATAAGCATAGAAATACCTGGAAATGTACTTCCTTTGACTCGAGTCAAGCCTTCTATACCATTAAACGCTAAAACAACGGCTTCTCCAGCTTTAAAAGTCTTACGCTTTTCGGCAATCTTATTGACTTCAATATTTACTTCTTTGCAAGACAGACCATTTTCTATTGAAATCGCGCCTGTTTGGGCATCTTTCTTTTCTATTGATGTTGTATTACAAGCCATCAAAAGCAAAACAAATAATAAAAGAGTGATGGTGGAATTTCTTTTCATTTGAATTTATAATTTTTTTTTATAATTAAAACAGGACAAAGAACGGCTTCTTTTAGCTTATTCAAGCATTTTTTTATAAAAAAACATAATTTCAAATTTATTTACTAAAGAATAATTCTTTTGAATAGTTATTCAAAAGATAGACTTGGATAGATATGAAAAGGTGAATAAGAATAAATAAAAACTATGATGGAATAAATATTGTTATCTTTATAAATATAATGAACTACAATATATTAACGAACCACTGTTCTAATGAAACTAAAATTATATATTATACTTCTTTTAGTGATGTCAATCAATATAACTAATGCACAAGATGCAGGTCGTTTGTATGGAATGGCATTTGGAGATGCGGACTTTCAAGAAGCAGATTTTTTGGGCATGAAACCCCAAAAAGGTAATGTTGAAGTACTCTCAATTGCTCAAGGTTTAGGATTATTTAGTGTTGGAGCTTCTGCAATAGATGAGTGGAGAAGAGAATATTTGATATTCGGTCAAACGGCTGGGTATGAAAAAAGCGGATTCTTATTTGACCAACAAACAGGAAAACTTATACGCGAAATCAAAACGAAACGTCCACCTGTTGACTTGCAGTATGATGCTAGAATGAGAAAATTCTATGGATTAAGGTATTCTGCTAATCGTAAAGGTATTGAAGTTGTTCAAGTTTCGGGTAAAGAGGTTTTTACAATTTGGAAATTGGATAATATTAAATTTCTATCTGTTGGAAATTCTGCTTTTGATGCGAATCGAGGTTTATATATTTTTATTGCAAGAGATAATAAAAATAAAACCCGCCTTTATCGTGTCAATATGAATGATGGTAAAATATTGGATCAACCAGAAGTTGAAGAATATCTCTATAATGAATTACAATATGATTTGCAAGATAATCGCTTATATGGATTGGCAAGAAAAAAGAAAAATGTTAGTCAATACTTCTTCGTTGAAATTAATATGCTAAATGCTTATCCAACGATTATTCGTCCTTTGGTGGGATTAGAAGGCGTAGAATTAGGTGTAGCTGCTGTGAATCAAGATAAAGGAGCTTACTTTTTTATAGGTAAAAAGAAAAATGAAGAATCCGTACTTTATCAAGTGGATGTTTTTGATGGAATGATATACTCTATGGATACTTTATCAGAAACGCTATCAGAACTACATTACGATAATTCAAATTTTATTGCAAAATTTTATAAAGATGTAGTTTATGAAGACCAAGATTTTGATAGTGAATCTACAAAGTATTATACTAAAAATGGTGATAGTTTTTTAATATTTGAAGACATTTACGTCAATGAAAAAATCAAACTAGAAGATGTTAAATACATCAAAGATGAAACTATCACTGCTATTGTATTGGATATTTATGGTCAAAAGGTATTAGAACAAAAAGTTTTTCTGGAAGATGTAGCTTTCAAAAATGAAGTTTTAGTAAAGAATTTACCGAAAGGAATTTATCTTATTAGATTAAAAACTAAAGAAAAGACATATAGTCAGCGATTTTTGAAACAGTAGTTTTTATAAAAGAGCAGAGAAAAGAGAGCGCCCTTTGGGCTTAGAGAAAAGAGAGTATTAGTAGCGACTTTTAAAAGTTTCACGTTTTACATCTCTTTTC
>CAKZLT010000239.1 GCA_937127195.1 uncultured Saprospiraceae bacterium | reverse complement strand
AAATACTCGCCTTAGCGATGCTAGGACTCCGTTTTTTGCCTTGTCTAAATAAAAAACAATGTCGTTCTTTGTGGTAGCTTATTTATTGCCTACTCCCTAAATGAATAAACTAATAACCACGAGATTCTTTCAAAGAACCATTTTTTTCTATTTATTCTCTTACAAATATATTAATGTTGATTGATTTTTTATAAAAAAATGGTAACTATTCAGAGGCAAG
The DNA here is from genome assembly GCA_937127195.1 of uncultured Saprospiraceae bacterium. Taxonomy (GTDB): domain Bacteria; phylum Bacteroidota; class Bacteroidia; order Chitinophagales; family Saprospiraceae; genus CAKZLL01. The sequence continues at coordinate 9,601 of CAKZLT010000239.1, read as the reverse complement.
ACATTAGACCACTCTAAAGGGCTGTCTCGATTCTCTGTTCCGAATAGTTACCATTTTTTTTTAAAAACGATACATCAAACTCAATCTAGCTCCAAACTGTTGAAAAGCACGTTGGTCAATACCATTTACTCTAAAATCGTTTGCATAATTCAAAGCTCCTCTAGCCAACCAATCCGAATTAATTGAATATTCCATTCCGACTTTTGCCATCCAAGTATTAACACCAAATTCTTTAAAGTTCCTATTCTGATAGCCTGTATTATAGTCTATTAAAAAATCAGGTGATTGTAAAAAGTAATATTCAAACACTTGCTGATAATGATAACGAGCAACTACACCTCCTCCCATAAATGGTCTCCACGCCTTTTGAGCATTCCCAAAAATATATTCTGCTTCAATTGGTATTTCCAGAAACTGCAATTTTCCTTCAACTTTATTCAATCGGTCGTCAGGATAAAATGGCGTTAAATTGGGTAAATCCACAAACATATCATCAGAATAATCACCTCCTTCTATTTCATCTAGTGCATAAACCGAGAAATTCCAATTAGCCCCAATTGATAATCGAATATTATCCGAGAACCTAAACCCTCCAACTAAACCAAGACTTATTCTACTAATATTAAAATAATTTGCAGAATACCCCAAACCTCCATTTATGGTCATTCCTAACTCATAACCATCAGGAGAAACCGCTTCGCCAATCACAAATAAATAATCCGCCAATCCATTTTTAGGATTTTCTAAGCCTTCTATTTCTTTTACATCTGCCAAACTATCCAAATCATATTCTAATGTTTTTATTTCTTTTTTTTCTAAAAAAGCATTGTCAAACACATCTATTTCTGAGTTTTTTTCTGCTATTTTTTTAGAAAAATCTAAAGAATCTACTTTTAACAAATCTTCAAAATTTTCATTTAAAACACCTTCATTATCAGATGCCGTTATATCAGAATTATCATTTCCTCCAATCCTTTTAAAGTCTAAAGTCCTCCCCCATTGATTAGACCAATAAGCATTTTTTAGTGAATAATCTCCATCATTTGAATACAAATGACCAAGTGCTAACTGACCAAAAGTCGAACTATTCAAAATCAATTGGCTTTTATCCGAAAAAGAGTCATTAACCAATTCCGATGAAAAACCATCATTTTGATTTACAAAAACAATTTGAGGAACATAGACGATTTTCTCCACTACTTTGACCTGAGGCACAACCGAAGAAGCTTTTGTGTCAATCAATTGTTCAGCTTCTTTTTTTTCAATAAAACCTTGATTTTCCTCCTTGTTTGCAGCTATCAATGTCTCTTCGGATTGCGACAATTGAGTTTCAAGTACTTCAATCTTTTGTCCTAACAAGGTCACTTCCTTATCTGCCGAGTAATACTTCCAACTCAACAAACCATTACTTATCACAAAACCGAAGATTAAAAAAAGTGGTAAAAACCTATGCCATCGAGACTTAGGCGGCAAAATACCATCGTTCTTAAGCCTGCCTTCTACACTTTCCCATGCGGCATCATTGAAAGCAAAATCACTTTCATTAACTCCTTGAAGCTTGTTATTAAATAAATTGTCGAAGTCTTTATTGTTCATATTATTATAATTCTCCGTTATACAGCATTGTCGAACAACATTCAACAAATAACAACTTTAACGATTGGGTACTCAGCTAATTAATTTCGATGATAGAGTTTTCATGATTCATCACAGGACATAATGATTAATTCCTTTCATTTCCAAATACATTTTTTTGAGGCGCGTTCGTGCCATTGACAAATTAGACTTAGAAGTACCTGTACTAATGCCCAATTCTTCCGCAATTTCTCTATGCGTATATCCCTCAATGACATATAAATTAAATACCAATCGATAAGAAGGCGCGAGTTTTTGCACCAAATTAAGAATCTCTTGTGCTGAAAGATTATTCAATCCATCTACTTTTTCAGATACCTCATGAGCTTGTTCCAAATTAAGTGTTTCTCGATATTTCTTATTTTTTCGGAGATGGTCAATTGAAGTATTAATGACAATTCGCCTCAACCAATATTTGAAAGGTTTTTCAAAATCAAATCTATCTAAATTCTTAAATGCCTTTATAAAACTATCATTCAGCACTTCTTGTGCTTCTTCCTTATTTTGAGTATAGCGGATACAGATTGCCATTCCATATCCATAGAACTGCCTGTACAGTTCTTTTTGGCTGGCCCGATTACCTGTTAAGGCTTTTTTAATCAATTGATTGACTTGCTTTTCTCTTTTGTGTTCAAGCATAGTTTGATATTATCTGCTTTCTTTACGGACAGACTCATCAAAAGGTTGGTTCTCTAATTTTTTTTTACTATTCAGAACAGAGACTAAAAGACCGCGCTTAGAGAACAGAGACTCTTTTGTTCGTAGCTATTTAATCGTTTTTTTAACCTGCTGAATAGTTATATTTTTTTCATAAAAAAGAACTGAGTAACAAACGTTTCTGGATTCTGGATACTGCTGTTTCGATTAACAGCGATAGCAGTAACTAAAAACTAAAAACGTTTGCTACTCAGTTCTTTGAAAAAAAATCGCTTTGGGGATTTCAAATAGAATCACTAAATTTTCTCTAAAATTGACTTTGCCAATTGAGGATATTTTCCTCTATTTTCCTTAGCTAGATTCTCTAATAACGGAAGTGCTTTTTCTTTATCATTATTTTTTAAATAGGCTATCGCCAAATACCATTTTGCGGTTGACTGATAAACGGTTTCTTTAGTCGTTACTTTTTCAAAAATGCGAATAGCTTCAACTGTTTTAGAAGGGTTTACATTCAAATAACTATTCCCTAGTGCAATTTGATATTTATCCTCATCAGGAAATTGACTAACTAATTCTTCCAAAAAAGAAGCTGCTTTATCGTATTTTCCACTGTTGTAATAACTAATATAAGCCTCTTCTGTATCGTTTCCACGAGTTATTTCACCAGCAGGATAAGGTTCATAATATGCTGCGAATAGCTGTTCTGGTGTTTGAGTTTTCGATTTTGAGTTAAGCCACCATAAGCTGATAGTTATCAAAATGATTGCAATAAAACCAATAATCCATTTGGGAGACAGTATTGATTTCTTGGGTATATTCTTATCAATATTTTCGTTTTCTGAAAAATATTGATTGCCTAATTGATTTAATTGATTCCTAAAAGCTGCTTCTTTTATATTATTATCTAACACATCATCTATTTCATTCATGATGTTTATATCCTGAGCCAATTCTGGCGTATTCTTTATTATTTCATCAAAAGCCGCTTCCTCTTTGCTTGTCATTTTACCAGACAAGTAAGCTTCCATTTCATCATTATAATTATGTCCTTTCATCAAAAATACTTTATAATAAGTTTAGCATCTTTATAAAAACTCCCTAAAGTTAGGGTCATTTTTAACTTTGTGTAGTAGTTGTTGTTTACATTTATATTTTCGTTTTCGGGCGTAGCCTTCACTACCAAAATTCAATAAACTAGTGATTTCTCTCATACTTTTTCCTTCCAAAAATAACTCCAATAATTGACGACACCCCGCACTCATCTCTTTCATCTTCTTTAAATAGAACTGCTGTCGTTCTCTTGCTAATATTTCTTTTTCGATATCAATATCAGCATTTACCTGAAAAGTCTTATCAATCGTTTCTGTTTGTTTATTATTTTTCTTTTGCAGCATTCGCCACCATATATTTCTACATACGGAATAAAAAAACGTAAAAAAGCTGCTAGTTAATCTAAAGCCATCCTTTTGCGATTTTTTAAAAACCACAACTAATCCTTCCTGCATCACATCTTTTGCGTCCTCTTGTGTTCCATTGTTGTTTTTTACCATTTTAAGAATAGCAGAACTATGGTTAGCATAGATTTCTTCTAATATCTTATAATTGCCCTTTGCGATGCCTTCTATCAATCTTTGATCAGAATGAGATAATTGAGTCATTAGTCGTACTTTACTTTTGATTTCTTTTAGCAAATTTACATATTTGCCCCAAAACTTCTCAACACTCACTGAATTAACTCAATTAATTAACCATTTAATACTTAATCCCTAAGTGTGTCGAAATGTTACCCTTCTATATTGTTTTTTATTTAAAAATATAATGCTTTTCTTTGGAAGAATCATTCCAAAGAAAAGTATTTTTATTATGAGTAAAATATGGAGACCATTAGTCATTATTCTTTGTTCTATATTATTAATTTATTCCTTTCAAACTCCTTCTAACTCTAAAAATATAATTAATACAGAAGTATTTTCTTTAGAAAAGTCTATTGAGCAAAAGGATGATTACAAAAGTAAAAAACAATGGAAAAGAGCATTAAAAGAATTAAATAGAATTTTAAAAAATAGCTATTTTGAAGATATATCAATCGAACAAGCATTCTATGAAGAAGGGCTTCAAATCATTCAAAAACTAAACTCAAAAGAATTAGAGATAGCTCGATTTCACCAAATGCAAGCTGATTTTTTGATTTCTATACATCAGGAAGATAGCGCAATTATTGTTTTGCAAAAAGCTCAGAATCAACTCACTTTCAGTGTCTCACCTGATGAAAAACATTTAAAAACCACAATAAAAGCTAGTACTTTAATAAGCCTTGCAGTAAGTTATTACTATCAAGGAGAGCATAAAAAAATGCTTAAAAACTTACAAGCTGCCGAAAAAATTAATCAATCCAACAAGTTACCTTTAGAGTCTCAATCTGATATTTATCAACTCTTGGGGGTTTATTTTTATAATTATGAAAAAGACTACGAAAAAGGAGTAGAATATACTTTGATGGCATTGCAAGTAAGTCAACAAATGGAAGACGAGTTATATGGAATTGCCAGTTTACATAATAATTTAGGTGTCCTTTATGAAAAACTACAAGAGTTTACGCAATCCACTTTTCATTTTGAAAAAACACTTGCTTTATATGACAAATTAGAAGAAGAGAACACCGAAAAAATTGATGTATTACATAATTATGCCAGTGCTTTAAGGAATTTGGAGGAGTTTAAAAAGAGTAAAAAATTACTATTCAGGGCAATGAAATACAATCAAAATCATTATGACTTAAATTTTAAAAACAGATATAGTATTCTTCTTCAAAAAGAATTGGCAAAAGTTTACACAAAATTAAATGAGCTAGATAGCGCAACTTTTTATATTAACGAAGCTCTAAAATATGCTTATCAATACGATGATAAAATGCTTTTGCAAAGTGTTTTTTTAGATAAAAGTTATTTGTTTTTTAAAGAAAAAAACTATGATACCGCCATTGAATATATCAAAAAAGGATTGGCATTATCTAAAAAAATACACTCAAATATTATTTCAAAAATAGAAACGTATAATTTATTAGGTCAAATTTACATCGAAAAAAAACAATCCGAAGAAGCAATTAAAGCTTTTGATATAGCACTTCAAACGAACGAACGAAATAATAAAGAAATCTATAATGCTAGTACTTGGCTCGAATCTCTTAGCTACAAAGCCGATGCTTTGAAGCAAATGAATACGTCTCAAAGTACTCAAACTGCATTTGAATTATATCAAGAAGCCATTGATTATGCCGAAAATATGCGACAAAATTTCACATTTGAAGCATCCAAATCTATCTTAAATGCCCGTACTTCGGAGTTATATACGAATACTATTCAGATTGCACATCAATTATATGAAGCAACTCAGGACGAGAAATATATAGGAATTGCTTTTTCTATTGCCGAAAAACAAAAGGGAATTGTTCTATTAGAATCTTTTATTGATAAAAAAGGAAAAGCTTCTTATGGTGTTCCAAATGACTTGATTCGTAGAGAAAGTAATTTTAAAAATAAGATAGCTTATTATCGTCAACAGATGATTGAATTTGAAGATGATGCGAGTAAACTCTCCAATTTTAAGGGCTATTTTAATGATTACAACCTAAAATTAGCACAGCTAAAAGATACTTTAAAAACCTTTTATTCTGACTATTTTGAAGTAGAATATCAAGCCGCTATTGCCAATATTACGCAAGTACAACAGGAAATATTGCGCCCTAATCAAGCTTTTATAGAATACGTTGCTACGAAAGATAGCGCGTTTTATGTGTTGGCTATTGAAGAAAATGAACAGCATTTTATAAAATTATCATATCAAAATATAGAGAAGGCAACGCTTCAAAAATTCAAAAAGAGCCTAAATCATCCGAATTTGAATAGAAAAAACGTTCAAAAAAGTTTTAACCAACTCAATAGTTCTGCGGCAAGTACTTACAATTACTTATTTGAGCCGATTTTGAAAGAACTATCTTCTGATGTTAATTCTTTTATTATTGTTCGTGCTGGTGAGTTGAGTACCATTCCTTTTGAGGCATTACTTTCCCAAAAGAGCGTTTCTTCAACGATTGATTTCGTCAATTTACCGTATTTGATTTATGATTATCAATTCCATTACGGTTATTCGGGAAGTTTATTATTAAAAAACATAGAACAGCAAAAACAACTCAAAAGCAATAACGAATGCCTAGCTTTTGCGCCAATTTATGAACCTACGGAAGGGATTACTAGAAGTATTGCCATGACAAATAGAGATAATATTACACCATTAGCAGGCACAGCAGAGGAGATAAAAGCCATTCAAAAACACTTTGGGGGGCAGTTTGATGCGACTAATCAAGCGAGTGAAGAGAAGTTTAAAGCAAACGCCAAAGATTATGGTATTTTGCATCTAGCAATGCACGGGCAGCCAGACATTGACGAACCAGCTTATGCTCATTTGATATTTGCCAATAGTAGTTTTACTTCCGAAGATGATGGACTTTTGTACCAATACGAAATCGCTAATCTGAACACGAATGCGCAACTTGCAGTACTTAGTGCTTGCGAGACAGGTGTCGGAAAAGATATAGAAGGAGAAGGTGTAATGAGTCTTGGACGTGCTTTTATGTATGCGGGTGTGCCGAGCGTAGTGATGAGTCTTTGGAAAATGAATGACATTTCGACGAGTAAAATAATGCCCTTTTTTTATAAAAATCTTGCAAATAATACACCAAAAGATGAAGCTTTGCACCAAGCTAAATTGACTTACTTGAACCAGACCGCACCCGAACGCGCACATCCTTTTTATTGGGCTGGCTTGATTGCCATTGGAGACACAGCACCAATCCAAAATGGTGATTCAGAGAATTGGTATTGGTGGTTAATGGCTTTTATTGTGCTTGTTGGATTAGGAGGATATAGTTTCTTTAATGCTGAATTTTGAATGATAAATTTTGAATTTTGAATGCTTCGCTATTATTGCAATCGTAACAGCGGAGCATTCAACATTAAGCATTCATCATTCAAAATTCAAAATTATTGCTTAATTAATTTCACAGTACTATTGCCTATTTTCACAAAATAAACACCACGAATCAAATGATTCACATCTAAAATTTTTCGGTCAGAAATATTTACATTTTGCTCCGAATAAACAACTCTTCCTGCTGCGTCAGTAATCCAAATTTGACCATTTTCAATCGTATTATCTAAACCTTCAATCGTAATGAAATCACTTGCAGGGTTAGGAAAAACGCGGAAAGTTGGCGTATTGATAGCCGTTGTATTTACAGTATGGTCTGCCGTTTCAAAGTTATCAATACAAAAATAAGCAGGCGTATTCATACCCCAAGTACTGTTATCTGTAGAAGACATCGAAAATGCCAAACTATCCACATCACCCAAAGAGGTCAAATCAACATACTGCCAGTCATTGATAATATAATCTTGCGTATTATCAGAAAAACGATAATCAGCCAAATAAAAATCAACGCTATCTGTACTCAAAATACCATCTTTGTACTTCTTGATAGTCAATAAAAGAAAGTCAGGATCATCGCCAGTTGCGCCACCAAATTTCTTTGCAAAACCATCACCATCTTTCATACTCAAATAAGTATAAGTTGCATTAGAAATATAAAATCCCTTTACCATTCCGCCTTTTGCATTACCAGTCAATTTGATTTGGCTGCCAGCGTCTGACACATAACTTATAGCGTAAGTTGTAGAATTCGAGTAACCACTACCAACAATTGAGTTAAACTGATTGGTATAACCCGCCGTAGTTACATCCGTACCTGCCGTAATTGACCAGCCTTTCCATGAATTGAAAGATACATTATAGTCATTTGGCAATTCGATATTTCCAACCATAAAACCACCGCTTCCATCACTTCCATTCAAAAACGAATCCACTGGAAGGTTAAAACTTTCAAAATCAACTAATGTCTGCGCTGAAGCAATACTCGTGATTGCTACCAATAAAAATGTAAATAATCTTCTCATGTTAAACTGTTGTTTTTAGACCGCTTCGCTGTGAGACCGTTCACTTTGTTCACTGCGAGAGCATTCGCTTCGCTCATTTAGAGACCGCCTTCGGCTAAGAGACTGCTTGATATTTTAGCCTATTTACAACAAATAGGCTTTTGTTTGCGACTATAAAATCGCTATAAAAGGCTATAACATCAAGCAATCTCTTAGCCGAAGGCGGTCTCTTTTCTCTCAATGAACGAAGTGAACGGTCTCTTAGCCGAAGGCGGTCTATTTCCTAAATATATAAACTTAATCCTATTTGAAAATGTCTTCTTGCCATCGGTCGATATTCGACAACATAATAATTGGCATTCCAACAATTGTTAATATTAAATAATAAATCAGTCTTAAATTTTTGCCATTTCAATTGATAATTAAACCTAAACTGCCCCAAATCAAACGCCCCCAAATTGTCATTTAAGCCTAATGTTTCACTTGTCCAACGGTGATTATATGCCACCAAAAAACCTTTATATTGAACACTAAAAGTTCCATTGGTTTGATGAATCGGCGTATAAAATAACTGTTGCCCTTCTGGTATTCGTGGTAAAGTTAGAGCTACTTGATTGGTCGAATGCGTGTAATAATAACCACCGTTCAATCGAATTTTGACTTGTTTGATTTGATAAGTAAAATCCAATCGACCTTCCGCGCCACGACTCCAAACCGAAGTAATATTGCGCGGAGACCAGAAGGATTGCCCTGATTCTATACTCCAAAAAATCCAATTTTGAATAGTTCTGTTAAATCCAGTAACAGATGTGTTGATTTTGAAATGGTCATTTTTATAATTAAAAACAGTACTTATCTCTTGACTCCAACCCGATTCGGGTAATAAATCTGGATTTCCTCCTGGTTGCCAAAACTTATCATTAAGTGTTGGTAAACGATAGTTACGACTCGCTTTTGCTTTAATGCTCCAGTTTTTGCCTAAGTTTTTATTGATAGAGAAAGAAGGTGTAAAAGGTATAAATTGACCATCAATAAGCTCTTGACGCGCACTCAATTGCATTGACCATTTTTTATAATCCAATTGATAATTAGCAAAAATAGCAGCTCGAAATTCCTGTGGTGCTTCATCAAGATAGCCATCAGATAGAGCTTTAGTGTGCGTGAGCGTTGCCCCAAAGCCGATTTTTTGATTCTTTTTAATAAAAAATTCGCCTTCAAAATCACCCAACCAAGTATCAAATTGACTCAATGAAGTCAGTAAAATACTTTCATCAAAATAATCTAAAGATTCTCTGAAATAACCAGCTTTTGCTTTCATAACG
>CAKZLT010000238.1 GCA_937127195.1 uncultured Saprospiraceae bacterium | reverse complement strand
AAGGTACGCTGTCAGATCAAGAAAATACTGCTCAAGACATGGGAACTAATACACTTTATGCCTTTGCATGGGATGAAGATAAGCAAGAATACGAACGCATTTTGATAAAATCAACTGGTGATTGGTCACAGGAGAACAATAATAGTGAGGCTAAAAAGATTTTTAATTGGCTGAACAGCGTCGGAAAAGAAATCTATCAAAATGATGATTGGTTTAAAATTTAGATTTTTAGTGTTAAAATAATCTATTCCTAATTTTTTTTAAAAAAAAGACGCTATCAGTTACACAATCAAAAGAGGTATGAAAACACAAAAATCTGTGTTCTTCATACCTCTTTTAATAGTATTTCTTTGAAAAATAAGTATTTTTTTTAAAAAAAAATCCTCACTCCTTACTACTTGTAATCATAAATATCTTTCATTGCTTCGATAACTACATTCAAGTCTTCGGATGCCAAAAGTATCTCCTGACAAGAAAGTAAATCAAAAAAATTAGAACCTTCAAGATATGATTCACTGATATTGACAATATTAGGATTATTATCAAAAGGTATCACTTGAACCTTGCTCAAAACAAATTGCCTTTCATCCATCCAATATTCTATAATAAAGTATGGTTCTTTATACATATCCGTTGCACAAGCAATGAAAGCGGGGCATCTTGTATAAAAATAATCTAAGTAACCAATTGAAAATAAAGGATATAGGTAACGTTTATTAGCAATTCCAACCGCTTCTAACCCTTTCTGAATAAGTTCTAATTTCTCTTTTAAAAAATCAGCATCAGAAGGCATTTTTTCGCGCGGCTGCCATTTTCGCCATCGTTTTGTAGGCCAATTATAATACTGAATATCCCCTAATCTTAATTTATAATCAAAAATTGTTTCCTTATCTAATACATATCCAGGGTAATAATATTTATTTCCCAATAATTTTGTATAAGCTATTTCTTTTAGCATTGTATAAATGCCTAAACTATACTTACTATACTCCTGGTCATATAATCCTAGTAAACTCGCAGAACTATTATTTCCCAAATCAAAGAAGCTAGCTGCTATCAACTTATCACCATCATAAACACATACCTCATAGGTATTAAACAAAGGCATATATCCTTCTTCTCCATAAAAAAACTGTTTGATTGAATTATATATAAATCCTTCAAAACGATTTTTATGAGCGTGATATAGTCGATTTTTTTCTTCGTCTAAAATAGCGGGTCGAACGATTGTTCTGAAGCGTTCTTCATTTTTTCTAATGATTTTTCTAAATCGTTTTGATGGAGTATAATCTTCAATTTTTAACCGAATATTTACAACGGAATACAAATCATTATCTAAGCAAATGAGTTTAGTTTTATACAACATTTGTGCATTTCTAAACCAGCCACTTGCTAAATAACTGTCAAGGCGATTGGCAGGAAGACTTGAAGGATAATAATATTGAACTAACATACGATGAATAGATGGTAATTAAGTGTTGATAATGGTTAAGAATAAGTAATAAGTACCTGAGCATAAATAATCGACACTTTATGACTGTTTTTTTTTTGCTATTTTTTAACTAAAAAAGAATCCAATAGAATATTCTATTCAATGATTTTTTAGCAAAAAACTATCTAAAAAATAACCTCGTCAAAAGTGACGATTATTTATGTTCAAGTACTTAATAATTTTTATTATGCCTTTTTTTTCAAAGCTCTAAGATCGGCTTTTTTTTGAACATCGTGCGGTAATAGCTTACACTTTTTGATTATTTCCTAAAGAAAGAAGCATTTTATTAATTATTTCCTATTCATCCATCCAAACAATAATCAATCCATCTAAACATAAATCTATAAAGTTTCTTTACAATTTCATACAGGCGAACGCCTTGATAGTGTATTGTCTCCTAGTAATGAATTTTCGTTAAAAGAGATTGGTACAGAAGGTCTAACGGAAGGCGCACATTATTATGAATGGAAGTAGTTTTTGAAGTTAAAAAAGGTATCGAACGATTTTAAAACCATTCGATACCTTTTTTGATTTTATTTTTCATTAAAATCTACCCCAATACACTAACACCATCTACTTCCAACTGACGTTTCAATGAATTCAGTGCTGTTTCTAACAAATCATATTCTTTTTTCAACTTAATGAACATTTCTTTGGCATTCCTCAAGTCATCTTTTTTACCTGCTGCCTCCAAGTCCGAACTAATATTACCGACACGCATTGCGCCAATTTGTTTAGCTGGCGCTTTCATAGTATGTGCAGCATTTTTGAGTTTATCCGCATCATCTGCATTGATCGCATGCTTCATATCTCGAACCAAATCAGGGCTTACCTCTAAGAAAGTGTCTATGATTTCAATCAATAAATCAGCATCTCCATCCAACATAACCACCAATTCATTCAAAATGACTTTATCAATGTATTGATAAATGGTACTTCCTCCCTTCGTTCCTGAGCGCAAATCTTTCAGCGTTTCTGCATCAGGCATTTCTACCCGAGAAGAAGGTTGAATCGTTACATTTAGAGTTTCATTTTCAGAAATGACTGCTTTATTAAAAGATTTTTTACCTCCTCTTTTTGCCTGTTCCAGTACTCGTATCAAGTCTGACACACTAAATGGCTTACTAATATATTCGTTCATTCCTGCTCTCAGGCAAATATCTCTATCTTCCTTCATCGCATTCGCGGTTAAGGCAACAATCATCGGTTGCCTATCCGCAGGTATATTTTTTCTTATCTTTTTGGTTGCTGTCAGACCATCCATTATTGGCATGTGCAAATCCATCAAAACAACATCATAGTCATTTTTCTGAACCAACATAAAGGCTTCTTGACCATTTGGTGCCCAATCAGAATCGTATCCTAATTTCTCTAAAAATGTCTGTGCTAATTTTTTATTAACCAAGTTATCTTCTGCTAATAAGATATTCAATGGCATCTTTTTCCCCATTTCCTTATTCAGCGTTTTCTGAATAATAGCTTCGCTTCTGTTTCCATCATCTAATGGCTTAGTTACCCCTGTTCTTAGGTCAATCAATGCTTTATACAAGTTTTCAATCTTAATCGGACTGAAAATATAATTATCAAACTCTGATTTTCGTAGTTTTTCTAATAACTGCGTCAATGATGTAATAACCGATAAGTTGATTCCTTTCTTCTTAACTATTTTAGTAAAGTTAGAAGAAATAACAGGATCATCTTCGTCCAATGAAAACGTATCAATCAATACGCCATCAACGTTCTTATGTTGATGTAATAACTGAACAGCTTCCAAATGAGAATCAAAAGCTAAATGCTCAACGCCCCAGTGTCCTAAATATGTTTTTAATAAATTAAGATTTGTAGCATTCTTACTAAAAATCAATAATTTAAGACCTGCCAATTCCTTTGGAGTAGGTTTTAAATACTGAGGAGTAGGTTGTTTTACCTGTTGAACACGAATAGTAAAGTTGAAAATTGAACCTTTTCCAATTTCACTTTCTACCCAAATTCTACCTCCCATCATCTCAACAAGTTGCTTCGTAATTGCCAAACCTAATCCAGTTCCTCCGTATTTTCGGGTTGTTGAATTATCTACCTGACTAAACGCATCAAATAGCATATCTTTGCGATCTGGAGGAATTCCAATACCTGTATCTTTTACTGCAAAATGAATTTCACAATTAGGAATAGGCTTATTTTCATCGTAATCACTTGCATCTCCCATCAAAGGAGTCGTATTAACATTGACATAAACTTCGCCTTTTTTAGTAAACTTAACTGCATTACTTAGTAAGTTAATCAAAACTTGCTGTAAACGAGTGACATCACTTAGTATAAAATTAGGCGTTTTAAAATCTATAAAATAAGCTAAATTAACTCCTTGTTCGTTGGCTTTTGGAAGCACTAAATCCATTGAACGTTCTAAGCATTCGTGAACATTGAATGGTTCATACTCTAAATCTAGCTTACCCGCTTCAATTTTAGAAAAGTCCAAAATATCATTAATCAACATCAATAAGTTATCTCCACTATTTCTAATAATCTGAGAAAACTCACGTTGTTCTTTATTCAAAGGTGTATTCAATAATAACTCACTCATACCAATTACCGCATTCATCGGCGTTCGGATTTCGTGACTCATATTTGCCAAGAAAGTACTTTTTGCGTTATTGGCTTGTTCAGCAGCACCTCTAGCACTTTGTTCATCTTCGGTTGCTCTCTTCAAAGCAGAAGTTCTTTCTGCTACAATCAACTCTAGTTTCTCGTTTTGTTCCTTCAAACGATTGGTATTCAAAGATACAATTGCCCAAACTAATCCACCGAACATTAAGATATAAGCAATGATTGCAGCATTAGATATATACCACGGCTTTCTTACTTCAAATGACAGGCTATTCACTTCACTCCAAACATAAGCACCTTTCTGTCTTGCGCGAACTTCCAATTTATATTTACCATGTGGCAAAGGTGGAATCAACAGTGAATTTGTATTTTTACCAATTGACCATTCATCATTCAATCCAGATATTCGGGTCTCATAAAGAACATCCTCTGAAGGAAACGCCAAACTTCCAAAAAACACTTCCAAAGAGGCATTTTTTGTAATAGAAATACTCTCTAAACTAATTGGAATAGTACCGTTTTTTTCTACACGAAGCATAATCGGAGTTGGAGTCTTTGCAATATCATCCGAACGATCTCTTGATAATGCGACACCTCTTGCTGTACCAATCCATAATTTATTCAATGCTAGGTCGCTATATATAGCCCTTGGAGAAATCGTCTTAGAAGGAATACCATTACTCTCATCAAATAAAATAATAATATTTTTTAATATCAATAGGTACAATCTATATCTGATATTCAATGCATTTGATACATTATAATAATATAATTAAGATAGGAAACGTTAGTGATAGTAATCAATTCATAAAGGGTCTGAAGGTTTTTTGTCACAGTAGATAAACATGAGACTGTTATTCCCATTGATGCTTCACTCACTATTAATTATTGGATTCACTGAATTTTACATAAGGGCTGCCACTTTCTTCACATTTTATATATAATAATAATTTCAATGGATGAGTTAAGCTATTCAAATTGGTCCTGGCTTAAAAGTTGGTTAAAGGTAATATCATGACTGAAGAAATCACAAACACAGAGTCGCTTGAAGAAACAAACAAGCCAAAACTACGTTGGTATGTTGTACAGGCGTTTTCAGGTTATGAAGGCCGAGTTCAAAAAACATTAGCTGAACATATAGAAATTCATAGCTTACAAGATAAGTTTGGTGAAATTTTAGTGCCAACTGAAGAAGTTATTGAAATGCGTGCTGGTCAAAAGCGTAAAAGTGCACGTAAATTCTTCCCTGGCTATGTATTAGTACAAATGGCAATGGATGAAGAAG
>CAKZLT010000237.1 GCA_937127195.1 uncultured Saprospiraceae bacterium | reverse complement strand
GAATTCCTGATAATGAAAAGGCTAAGATTTTTGATAAATTTTATCGAGTAGGTAGTGAAGATACTCGAAAAACAAAGGGAACTGGGTTAGGTCTTTATATTGTTAAAAGCTTATTGAAGGTTCATAAAGGTAGTATTACTGTCAAAAATAACTATCCGCAAGGAACTATTTTTAAGGTTCAATTACCAATTACAAAATAATTATTTTACATTTAGCTAGCTAATAAACCTTTTTATATAGAAAATATAATTATATATCTATACGTTCATTAGTTAATTCAACTTAAATAAATTAAAACTTAAAAATATGGCTCGTATCTTATTAGTGGAGGATGAAGAACACATCAGAGATGTCGTGAAAATGAACCTCGAACTAGATGACTACGAAGTGGTAGCGATAGATAATGGTCGAGATGCGTTTCGTTATTTTAAAGGACAGCATTTTGATTTGATAATATTGGATGTAATGTTGCCAGAAGTAGATGGCTTTCAGTTATGTGAGCAAATTCGCTTAGAAAACTTGGATGTTCCTATTATGTTTTTGACCGCTAAAGATACCTCTTTGGATAGAGTAATGGGCTTAAAGAAAGGCGCGGATGATTATCTGACAAAGCCATTCAACCTAGAAGAATTATTACTTAGGGTCAATAACTTAATCAAAAGGAGCAGTAAAGACCCTGCTGATACGCCTGATACTGTTCAATTTGGGAGTAATACTATTAACTTTGTTACTTTTGAAGCAGATAATGGTTCAGACCATTATAACTTGACAAAGAAAGAAGCGATGCTTTTGAAGTTGTTGATTGATAGAAAAAATGAAGTAGTATCGCGTCAGCAAATTTTGCAAGCCGTTTGGGGATATGACGTTTATCCTTCAACTAGAACGATTGATAATTTTATTCTTTCATTTCGTAAAAAGTTTGAAGTTGACCCAAAACACCCTAAGTATTTCTTATCAGTGAGAGGTGTTGGGTATAAATTTTTAGAAGAAAAATAGCCTTCTGAAAGGAAATAAAAATTATTAGAATAAGTACAATGAGAGAATTAGTGGAAAATAGAATAACTTTTGATATTCTACTTTCCACTAATTCTCTCATTGTACTTATCAGTTATACTATATCATTCAAATCTCTAAAATTGATAAGCTAAATATCCAATAATGGAACGCCCCAAAATTGGTCGTGCCATCCTGAAACGTTCGTTACTTGTATTGGCAATAACCCTTGAGTTTCCTTCTGTTAATCCGATTTTGTTAGTTAGATTTTGGGCATGAATAAGAAGGCTGTAAGATTTGTATTTATAGCTTAATCCTAGGTTATAAGAAGCAAAAGCAGGTAAAAAATCAATATTAATTTCATCACTAAATCGCTTTCCGATATATTGTATATTCCCAAATATTTTGACTCCTTTATACTCATAAGAAGGTTGAATAATAAAAAATAAGTTAGGGATTTGCTTAACATCTTTGCCATTAACACGATACTTCAAATCAAACTCTTGGTCTATATCAACAATGTATTTTGCCTGTTGGATGGTAGCCGTTACATTAACCGAAAAACCTTTGGAAACTTGCGCCGCACCTTCGACTTCCATCCCGTAAGATTGTGCATCGCGAGTTCGCGCAGGTATGAGATTACCTTCATCGTCAATTCTCGCATCTGTTGTAATTTG
This sequence comes from uncultured Saprospiraceae bacterium, assembly GCA_937127195.1. Classification (GTDB taxonomy): domain Bacteria; phylum Bacteroidota; class Bacteroidia; order Chitinophagales; family Saprospiraceae; genus CAKZLL01. The sequence continues at coordinate 1,376 of CAKZLT010000237.1, read as the reverse complement.
GTTAGAAATGTAACTATAAAAGCCAGAAAATAAAAAAGCGTATTTTTTAGAAGTGTATTTATAACCAGATTCAGCCTGAAAAATATTTTCAATTCGTCCGCCATCATATTGACCATTTTGCCAATTATCAAAGTCGGGCATTCTAAAACTTTCACTAAATCTAATATACGCAGATGCGTTTTTAGAAAAAAGATGATTCACACCAGCCGTCCAAGCAATATCTGGCTTGTAAACATCATAAGCCGTATAAGTACTATCTCCATAACGAACGCTTCTCAAAACGGAATTATCTAAACTATCTGGGTTTAAATTATAGAGTTTGGTATTTTCTACAATTCCATTTGCAAATAAATTTTCTTGCCTAAAACCTGCGTCAATTGACGTTTTTTTATTAAAAAAGTACTTCCCATGAAAATAACTTGCTATTATTGAGGCATTCCCTTTTCCATTCAAATAGGTGTCTAATGACTGATAAGTTGTAAAACCATTGTGTGTCACTGACTCAACAACGGTACTATCAATGTCAATAAAATCCACATTGAGGGCGCGAGGCTGGTTGCTTGTTACTTCTAGCAAAATGCTTCCCCAATCTCTGGTTGTTTTATTTGTAAAGCTACTAAAGTATATATTTCCAGATATTTGATATTTGTCTTCCTTCTTTTTTATTTCAAAACTATTAACGAAGTTTTGTAAAATATTTTCGTTTGCCCACCAGCCAGCTTCGACGACTAAGCCATTATTATTCGCATTCAAGAGGTTGTAAGGTTCTTGATTGTCAGCATAAGTAACCACAGGTTCATATAAATTATTAGAACTGTATTTATTTAAAAATGAATTTACAGAACGAGGAGATAGCAAGGAAACAATCGCGTTACTACTTTTATCAACTATCGAAAATCTGTTTTTATTAATAAAAGACCAGCCATCACCTAGATCAAATTGAACATGTGTGCCTATATATCCCAAATTAGTGTGCATTCCGTCACTGAGGTCAAAATTCTTTTCTCCATAAGGAGTCGGAAAAGTAACGTCACGAACATTACTTGATACCAAAGTTCCATAGTTTGGGTCAAAAGATTCGATTCTTTCTGGTTCGTCAGTATTCTTGAGCGGAATTGGTAAGTAATAAATGTTTTTGTCATTCAGGTACTTTCCACTGATTCGGATATAACCATTATTATAGACTTTGGTTATGTTTCCTTTGATTTGTCCACCATTATTAGCAATAAAACCTGGTACTCTGATACCGTTATCAATTCGATAAAATCCTCCAATATGATACCGAACTGTTTTGTCAATTGGGCCTCCGACCTCCCCTTCTAGTCTTAATTGACCGAAGTCTGCAATCTGTAATTTGAATTGACCACGATTTTGAC
>CAKZLT010000236.1 GCA_937127195.1 uncultured Saprospiraceae bacterium | reverse complement strand
CAATAAAGTAGATTATATAGAATTGACTGACGATGACGAATTTGTTGTTATTTGGGACAAAAATCATTCTTATTGCTCTGATGGTATTCCAAAGCCACTCAAAAAGAAACTACGTGAATTAAGCTGCTATGATAGCGATGATGAATCGGTAACTAAACCAACGATTACTTGGAACTATCCTTCTCAATCAAATTCTACTGTTACCGAAAAGTATCAAACCATTAAAGCTTGTATCAAATCGGAAGGTGATTTGGATGAAGTTAAGTTGTATTTGAATGGTTCTTTACACGAATCTTCACGCGATTTTGTGATTAAGAAAAAGTCTAATAATAGCTGTACACTTGATTTTAGTAAAGGTATTTATTTGGGCGAAGGAAGAAACACCGTCAAAATTACGGCAACTAATGAAGGTGGTACAACAACTTCTTATACCAGAACAATTAATGTCAAAAAGGAACAAGTTGTTGTCAAAAATGACCCGCCAGCTCCTTCAGCAAACGGAAAAAGAGTCGCATTGATTATCGGAAATGCCAATTACAATGACCAAAATGCGGTTTTGAAGAATCCTAAAAATGACGCAAATGCGATGGAACAAAAATTAGCCTCTTTAGGCTTTAAGGTTATCAAAGCCACTGATGCGACTCAAAGCGTCATGAAAGCAAAAATACGTGAGTTTGGAAATGAGTTAAAAAATAATAAAATCGGTTTATTTTATTATGCTGGTCATGGTTTTCAGATTGACGGAACGAACTATTTAGTGCCAATCGACGCAACTATTGAAGACAAAGCGGATGCAGAAGATGCCTGTGTTTCTATCAATTACTTATTAAACAAAATGGATATTTCAGGTACAGAAACCAATTTAGTTATCTTGGATGCCTGCCGTAATAATCCTTTTAGAAGTTGGTCAAGAAGTAGTAATAGTGGCGGTTTAACTTCATTGGAGCGTCAGCCAATTGGTAGTGTAATTGCTTTTGCAACGCAGCCAGGTAATGTTGCAGCCGACGGAATAGGTAGCAATGGTCTTTATACTTCGGCTTGGTTACAGCATTTAAAAAAAGGAAAAAACATCTATGAAGTATTAACCAATATCAATAAAACGGTTTCGACATCTTCTAGTGAGAAGCAAGTACCTTGGTTTAATTCGTCTTTGCAGGGAATGTTCGTTTTTTAAAAAAAATTTTAATGTAAATTAGTAAAGCTTTCTAGTTAATAAGCTAGAAAGCTTTACTTTCATAAGTATATAACCAAAGGTTGTAGCTAGTTTTAAAATAAAATCTAATAATCTGTGAAACGTAATTTTTTAAATTTGATTTGTTTAATATTGTTGATAACTACTCTAATAAATTGTAACCAAGTAGATAATTCCACACCTGAAAAGCTATTAACAACATGGAACAATGCGATTAATAATCATGATTGGGAGACGTTGAAAACACTTTATTCTAACGAAGTTGATTATTACGCCAAGAAGAAGAAAATTGAAGATATATTAAGCTTAAAAAAATCCTATTTAGAAAAAAATCCAAATTTCAAACAATCTGTAAGTTTACGTTCTACTATAGAAACATATTATAATTCAGTTACTGTTAAGTTCGATAAGTCTTATAAAAATAATGCTTCCATTGATACAACATTCAGTACTTTAAGTTTAATCAAAGGAAGTCAAGGTTGGAAAATAATAAATGAAACAGATATTGAAACTCAAATAAAAAACCATAAGAGAATATGTGATTGTAAGGATTTTTGGTATTTTGTTATGGTGCAAGATGATAATTTTTTCTTTAAAAATAGATTCGATAGAAAAGATGCGCCGAATATTATTACTGATTTCCATTTTGATAGAAAAGACCACACTATTAGTTATCAAATATTAGAAAGTTTAGAATCAATGGATCATGCCTCAAACCTTGCCATTTATCGATTTCAAATTCAAACAAAAGAATTATTCCTTTTTGATAGATTTAATATAGATGAAAAAAAAATTACTTATAACAAACTACTTTATAAACAATTAAATAAGTATTGCAAATAAGTCTACCTGCTTCGTTCCCTGCTCGTACACATCATTTACAACTAGGAAAACAAGTTGCTCGCTATCATGCGGACATAAAAAGAGTCGGACGCCTCCAAGGCGTCCGACTCTTAATCCTTTAATTAATCTTATAATATCGACTTCATTCTAACTTCCACATTCACTCAAATCCATGATAGACAACAACCATTTTTTACCATTATTAGTAAAATAAAGTACTTCCGCTTCCTCTCCTACTCCAACATAAACTTTTATTTTCACATTCTTTTCCACTTCCAAAAGTGCTGCAAATTCATCTGCATCACCTTCCTCACCTACATTTTCCTGTAAAGCTTTGTAAGTAGCTGTCAAGATACTCGTCGCTCCATAATCTCCCAAATAAGTGATTTCCTTGACATCACAAGGGTCTAAATCATCCAATTCTTCATACTCAATTTCGCCACTCAAACCATCTCCGCTACTCAATGCCTGTTCAAAATATCCCAATGCGTCAGAGATACTTTCATCCGCCGCTAATGCTTTCATATCATCATACTGCACGAATTCTGAGTATGCACCAAAGTCACCTGGATAAATTGCGTAAAGCCCATTTTCTCCTACAAAAGCATTCAATTTATCATAATCTTTGGCTTGAAAAGCCGTGATAAAATTATTAAAAGCAGAAGCAAAATCTTCCTGTTCTTGTGTCAAACCTCTTGCGGAAATCGTTTCTTCCCCATCATTTACCCCTGGTTCTTCTGTATTATTTCCACAACTAGAAAGAATACCAATAATTGCAAAGCACAACATTAATTTTTTCATCGAAAATTTAGTTTTGTATTGTCAAAAAACGAAAATTAGTTTTGTTTTTAAGACGTTTTTTTATTAAAAAGTAATTCTATTTTTAGCAAAAATTTAGCAAAATTTAGCAAAAAAATGCCTAATAATATTTATTTAAACATTTACTGGTTAAAATAAGTATATTTCATATTAGAAAAAAAGAATTAGTCTTTTTTTATTTTCATAAAAAAGTGAGTAGCTTGTTATATCTTTAATCCGTCGATTAATATCTGAAACACTATTTTCAATATTATAATTTGGTGTGACATAAAATAAATTCATATTTTGGATAAAATATTTTAATATATGCGCCTTGTAGTAACGGTTATATGCCTTCTGGGTACTCTTTTTAATCTAAATGCACAACAAACACTTTACCGACATTTTAC
>CAKZLT010000235.1 GCA_937127195.1 uncultured Saprospiraceae bacterium | reverse complement strand
AACATCTTGACTAATAACTAATTAACCAGTATCTAATAACTACAAATTAAGCACACTATAACAAAAGTTATTTAATGTTTCGTAGCGCGACGAGCTTCGTCGCCACGCTAACAAAAGCTGCTTTTAATAGTCGGGCGACGAGGCTCGTCGCGCTACGTTAGCTTTTTTAATTGTAAATAAACTTTTGAAACACTATTAACTTGACTGACTACTAAGATTTACTTTTTGAACGATATTAAAAATGGCTTTTTAGTAAAAAAACACCGCTAAAACGAACAGAGATATGCCAATACTTGGTGGATTAGTTAAAAGAGCAATGAAGTTCAATAAACGGATTAATACACCGCATTATGAACCGATGCATTATCAAGAAAAAACTTTGAAGCGATTAATAAAAAAAGCTTCAGGTACAGCCTTCGGAGAACATTATAATTTTAAAGATATTCTAAAAACAGATGATTTTGTTACTACTTTTCAAGAGAATATACCTGTTCATGATTATGATAAGTTGTATAAAGAATGGTGGCATCGAACATTAGAGCAGGAAGCGAATGTCTGTTGGCCAGGAAACATAAAACTATACGCCTTAAGTTCGGGAACAACGGGTTCTTCTAGCAAGCATATTCCGATTACGAATGATATGTTTCGCAGTATTCGTCGAGCAGGAATTCGAATGTTTTACAATACAACTCAATTTGATTTTGATAAGTCTTTTTACGAAAAAGACATGATGATGTTTGGTGGAAGTACTTCTTTACAGCAAGGAGATGGCTATCAGGCTGGCGATTTGAGCGGTATTAATACTGGAAAATTGCCACTTTGGGTGCGTCGTTTTTATAAGCCAGGAGTGGATATTTCTAGTATGAATGACTGGACAGAGCGAATTAATCGTATTGCTAAAGAAGCTCCAAACTGGGATGTTGGTATCGTGGCGGGTATTCCGTCGTGGATACAATTGATGATGGAACACGTAATTGAGTATAATGGTGTCAATAATATCCATGAAATATGGCCCAACTTTCAGGTTTATGTGTCGGGAGGCGTTGCGTTTGAACCATATCGCAAAAGTTTTGATAAACTATTAGGTAAACCAATTCATTATATGGATACTTATCTGGCTTCGGAAGGATTTATTGCAATTCAGAGCCGATTAGGGACAAAATCTATGGCGTTGATTACAGATAATGGCATTTTTTATGAATTTGTTCCATTTAATGAAGATAATTTCAAGGATGGCGAAATCGTCAAAAATCCAGAAGTGAGAACCATGAAAACGGTAGAAGAAGGCGTAGATTACGCGCTTTTATTGAGTTCTTGTGGTGGCGCGTGGCGATATATGATAGGTGACACGGTGCGTTTTACGGATGTAAGTCGAGGAGAAATCGTGGTTACAGGTCGTACAAAGCATTTTTTGAGCATCTGTGGAGAACATCTTTCAGTTGGTAACATGAATGATGCAATCAAAGGCGTAGAAGAAGAATTAGATATTGAAATTAAAGAATTTACAGTTTCTGGTATTGAGTTAGATGACGGAAAATTTGCTCATAAATGGTATATTGGAACAGAAACAGGGCATTCTAAAGATGTACTTCAATCTGTTTTGGATGAAAAAATCTGTCAGTTGAATGATGATTATATAACAGAACGAGCTTCGGTTTTGGGTATGCAAGTCGAAATAGTACCTTCAAGCTTGTTTTATGATTGGTTTGAAAGTAAAGGCAAATTGGGCGGACAAAATAAAGTGCCGCGTGTAATGAAAAAAGACCAATTCGCAGATTGGGAATCATTTGTACAGACAACAAAATAAATATGGTAACACTATTAAGTGGTATAAAATGGGGCTTGATTCTAACGATTTTGGTTGGTCCGATTATGTTTTCTTTAGTGCAAGCAGGAATCGAAAAAGGTCTAAAATTAGGCGTAACCTTAGGGGCAGGCGTTTGGGTGAGTGATATATTGTATGTTTGTACAGTATATTGGGGCATGAATCAAATTAATCTTTCTAACGAACTATATTTTAATATAGGGATGATTGGTAGCGCGATATTAGTGATATTTGGTATTGCTTCTTTATTAAAAAAGCCAAAACCGCCCACGAATAATTTGATAGAAGCGAAAACCTATGGCGGTTATTTTATAAAAGGCTTTGTAATTAATACATTTAATCCATTTACTATCTTTTTTTGGGTGACCATTGCGACGACAGAAGCACGAGATTTTTTGCCAACACAAGCTTTTATTTTTTTTGCAGGACTAATCGGAACGATTATGGTGACAGATGTTTTGAAAGTTTTATTGGCCAAACGAGTTCGCCGATTGATGACACCTCGGGCTATTAATCGGACTAAAATTGTTTCTGGTATTGCGATGATTATTTTTGGAATTATTTTATTTGTAAAAATAATGACGAATCCACCGCAAGTTATGTAAAGTCTTAGCAATGAATGACTTTTAGGTTCTATGTTTGTTTTTTTATTAAAAATGAATACTTTGCACAATACAATTACTGAAACAGAACACTAAATCAATTAGAAATGAAGCGATTATTATTTGGAATATTCCTATTAGGATTGTTCAATACTACCTTTGCACAAGAAGCTATTTATCTCAAATATCAGCCTAATTCGTGCGTTAAGCAGTATTTTTATAAAGCTGCAACTAATAGCGGAAATGGAATGGTAACAGAACTTTTTGATTATCATATTGAATGGAATAGTCAAGAAAAAACGGTTATTCGTTCATTTTTGCATGGAGAATATGATAAAAATAGTTATGACTTAGCAGGACAAGTCAAATCTTGTAAAGAAATGAGTGCTTTCAAGTCATTGAAACCAGACACAAAGCAAGAAATATATATTGTCGAAGAGACAACGGATAAGTATTTGGTATATAAAGCGGATAGAATTTCGGTAGAAACAAATTCAGGAACGGCTTACAAAACAACTAATGAAGAATATTTGATTGATTATAATAAGAATGAACCTTATGGACCATCCCAAAAACTGGGTGTTCATCCAACAACAGGAACTTCTATTTTGTTTGGAGGAAAAGAAAAAAATGGTTGCCATGAGCAATTCGGTATTGTTGCAATGCCAGCACACGCTTGTAGCACACAGGTAAGTTTGGAGTATGTAGAAGATATTGGTTTGTATATAGAAAAAAACGGAGATGGTTTTTTTATGTTGAAAACAATAGATAAAAAACCTATTAAAGAGTACTTAAAATCGGAATGTGCAGCCAAACAAGGTGTTCCAAATGGCTATAATCAACCTTTATCTAAAGGAAATACAGCCAAAGGTGGTCAAGTGAATAATTCAAAAATCAACGATAAAGTAACATTAGTATCTGCTTATAATTCAAATAATCCGAAATTAGGAAACGGAAATACAGCCAAAGGCGGCTCAACTATACCGAAGTCATATAGTCAGCCAATAAAGAAAAAGGTAGAAGTTGTTGCATCTTTTAATAAAAAAAGTCCAACTTTAAATGGTGGAAATGCCCCGAAAGGTGGCTTTGAGATACCAAAAGAATATGATCAACCAGCACAGAAAAAAATACAAATAGTTGCGCCTTTTAATAGCAAAAAAAATCCTATGTTGAATAGTGAAAATACACCAAAAGGTGGTTCTGCTATTCCTACTTCATATAACCAAAATGCAAAAGGAAACGCGCCAAAAATCGTTGTCGAATTTCCTTATGATAATAAAAATATTCCTACTAAATATGAGGTAAAGACTCAAAGAGGAGCAAGGTTCATCAAAGGAAAAGCAGTTAAATACACTGTTCGTTCTAAGGATACGTTGTATAGTTTATCTAAAAAATATGATACAACTATTCAAGAATTGATGAAATGGAATGGCTTGGCTTCACCGACTATTTATACTGACCAAGAATTGGTCGTAGGAAAAGTACCAGCCCCTTTATAGTGAATACTAAGGGAGTAGGTAATAAATAAACTACCACAAAGAACGGCTTTTTTATTTAGACGAGGCAAAAAACACAGTCCTAGCATCGCTAAGGCGAGTATTTTTAACGAAGTATAAATGAAAAATAATAAGTTCGACTAGTAGGTTATTTTTTTCTTACTACTTAGTAACAGAAAAAAATAAATAAGTACCTAGACATAAATAACCATCACTTCATATCTAGGTACTTAACTATAATTTATCATCTATTTCTTTAAGCTCTTCTTCATTCACTTCTCCAAACCATTTGGTCAAGTTTCCGCGAGCATTGGCTCGTACATCTTCATTGATATAAGCTGCAACCATCACCAAACCAATTCCCAAAATACCTAAATCATCCGTGAAACCTAAGAAAGGAGTTAAATCTGGAATGGCATCAATTGGCATAATAAAGTAAGCAATTGTGCCTGTAATAATTCTTTTTGCCCAGCTCGGAGTATCTTTTCTTTTGTAAGCATAATAAAGTAATAATACAGAATATACCGCTTTTAGACCTGCTTTCTTAGCGTATTTGGTTATTTTCTTCCAAAGAGAAGATTGGTCTAGTTCTTTATTATCTGTATTTTCTATTATATTTTTATATTTTTCTTCGTCTGTCATCTTTTCTTTTTTTAATCTAAACAATATTTTTTTGACGCTCTTTGATACTTCAAGTTACCTTTTTTTGATGGAATGCTTATGATAAAAAGATAAACCTTCTGTTTATTTGGATGTAAAATCTACTTTTCTAGTAATTGCCAACTGCTAACATTACCAATGTACAAGCAATTTCGGTTTTAATTCCTTCTTTTTGTGCCTTTCTCATCAGCTCCCAATTTTCTGTACCAGGATTAAAAACGATGCGCTTAGGTTTCAAATCATTCAAAATATAATCATAATACATTCCTTGACGCTTCGGATTCAAGTATAAAGTAACCGTATGAACGTCTTCGATTTTTGGTTCACCATTCAAAATTTCGATTCCTGCAATCGCTCCTTTACGAATACCTACGGGAACAGTCTCTAGTCCAGCTTTTACTAATCGGTGTACTGCTTGATTTGAAACTCTCTCTTCGTTGGTACTTGCACCTAATACAACTGTCTTTTTATTTTCCATTATATAGTTTTCCTATTCTTGCACTAAAAAAGCATCTAAACCTTATGTTTAGATGCTTTTTAAACATTAATTTTTCTGATTGTAACAGATTGCAGTGATAGTTAATCTCATTAAAAATACTTGGTGACGCACCTAAAGGCGCTTT
>CAKZLT010000234.1 GCA_937127195.1 uncultured Saprospiraceae bacterium | reverse complement strand
AACTTTGATTTATCTATCTGCGACTTCCAGTCCATGACTCCTCTTGATACAGTTTTTAAAAAACGTTGCAAGTTACGAAAAATTCAGAGATTGAACGCCTAGCATTGATTGAGAAGTACATTTTAATCTTGTTATTGTTTCGTTATTTTTTTTAAAAAGCAAAGTCTTACTTTTAGATGATTATTTTTTCTGTTTTTTTTAAAAAAAAAGAATTTTCGCTATATCTTTAAAAATGTTTTGTTTTTTGTAAAAAGAAAAAACAATTCTATAAAAATGGTTCTATATGATTTGAGTTGGTCATTAGTACTTTTTTCTTGATTCTCTAAACCTTATAGGTTTTCAAAACCTATAAGGTTTGATTGAAGTTTGATGTAACCTATTTTTTGAAAATATCAACCAACCTAAACCATATAGAGCCATAAAAATATTGATGTACAGTATTTTTTTTCCTACTCTCTTAACGACACTTTTAATAAAAACCTATGTCAAATAAAGTTAGAATAGTAAAAAATAGGTCAGACATTGGCGCAGGAACGCGCGGTTCTGATTTGGGAATTGATGCTATCGAAATAGCAGCTATCAATCAAAATAATGATTTTTTTAATCGCTATGAGGCTATAGATGTCGAAACGCATAATGAAACCATTTATAATATGGTCAAGAACTCATTCGGTAAACGAATGGGTCATGTTTTGACACAATGCAATCGCGTCAGTGAAGTTGTAAAAGATACTCTAGAAGCTGGTTATTTTCCACTTATTATGGCTGGTGACCATTCTTCCGCTCTAGGAAGCATTAGTGGAATCAAGGCAGCTTATCCCGAAAAACGATTGGGAGCAATTTGGATTGATGCACACGCAGACTTGCATTCGCCTTATACTACGCCATCAGGAAACGTTCATGGAATGCCTTTAGCAGCAGCTTTAGCACTTGATAATAAAGATTTTCAAGTCAATACGCCTAGTGCTATAACGGTCAAGGATTGGGAAGGAATGAAAAATATTGGTGTCAAAGGAGCAAAAATTCAAGCAAGTGATTTGATATTTTTTGGCGTTCGAGATACTGAATTGCCAGAAGATAAACTGATGGAAGACCACAAAATCAGGAATTTCACCGTCGAAGAAATGCGTTTCAAAGGTATTGATAGTTGTATGAAAATGGCTATTCAACAGTTAGAGGCTTGCGATATAATTTATATCTCTTTTGACGTTGATAGTCTAGATTGCGATATGATTTCTTACGGTACGGGAACACCTGTCGCTAAGGGATTTGACCAGTATGAAGTTATCCAAATTATAAAAGCATTATTAGCGACTCAAAAAGTAGTGTCTTTAGAGTGCGTAGAAGTTAATCCCCTTTTGGATACAAAGGGAAATAAAATGGCAGAAACCGCTTTTGAAGTCTTAGATGCTGTGATTAAGTCATAATTAATGTTATTGGTTACTAGATGTTAAATATTGGGTTGTAGCTGATAAATCCCTTGTAACTAATACCTAATAACCGTTTATACTAGGAAGATTTTTGTATTTTCACAAGAATTATTTCTTTTTAAAAAAATAAAAATGTTAAAAACGCTCGTAAAAGCTAGTCATATAACCAACCTTACTGATGCACGATACTTTGCAGCATTAGAAACGGAATGGTTGGGATTTAATCTCGAAACTGGATCAGAAACATACATAGAGCCACAAAAAATAATGGCTATCAAGGAATGGGTCGAAGGCCCAAAAATTGTTGGTGAATTCGGGATGCAAGATGTTGAAACTATTAAATCGGCTGTCGAAACTATTCAGTTTGATGCCATTCAATTAGGGCATTTTTCGGGTGTTAGTCATGCAATGTTGCTCAGAGATATTCCGATTATCAAAGAATTTGTGATAGAAGACAAGCTTGATGTAGATGCTATTGGCGAACATTTGTTTACCTTTTCATCTTATGTAGAGACTTTTTTACTGTCAGGTAGCTTGAAATGGAGTAGCATCAAAGAAGACTCTTTTGCTATTGAATTTTTGAAGGGCATCTGCGAAAAATACCAAGTTGTATTAGCTATTGATATTGCCCCTTCTGATATTTTAGACCTATTAGAAAAAGTAAATCCTTATGGAATTGGCGTAACAGGAGGCGAAGAAGAAGCCGTAGGAGTCAAATCATTTGATGAACTTGATGAGCTTTTTGATGTAATTATGATAGAAGAAACCTATTAATATTTATGAACGACTTATATAAAAAACTACAAGAAACGGTTGAGTTTTTACAATCTATGACCGATTTCAAACCTCGGTTTGGAATTATTCTAGGAACTGGGCTAAATAATTTAGCCAATGAAATTGAAGTTATTGCTAAAATTGAATACAAAGATATTATCAACTTCCCAATCTCCACTGTACAATCTCATAAAGGAGAATTGATTTTTGGAAATTTAGATGGTATTCCTATTGTTGCTATGGCTGGGCGTTTTCATTATTACGAAGGGTATTCGATGAAAGAAGTAACCTTTCCTGTTCGAGTTTTAAAAATGCTAGGCATTGAACGGTTGATTATTTCCAATGTTTCGGGCAGTACTAACGAAAATATACAGGCTGGAGATATTGTTTTCATCAAAGACCATATTAATCTTCAACCAGAAAACCCGCTTCGAGGTGTAAATGACGAAAGATTAGGGCCGAGATTCCCAGATATGCTCAAAACCTACGACCGTGAATTAAATGCAAAAGCATTATCGATTGCAAAGGCTGCGAACATCAAGGCGCATGAAGGGGTATATGTTGGTTTGCAGGGCCCTAATTTGGAAACGCCCGCAGAATATGTTTACCTAAATAGAATTGGTGGTGATGTGGTTGGTATGTCAACAGTACCTGAGGTAATTGTAGCTAGGCACAGTAATTTGCCTTTATTTGTTTTGTCTGTGGTATCTAATCAGAGTTACCCGCCAGAAGTTATTAAAGAAACGACGGTCGAAGAAGTGATTGAATTAGCTAAAACGGTTGAGCCTAAAATGACTTTTGTTGTGAAGGAGGTTTTGAAGTTGTTGAATATGTAATACTAAACGGTAATCAGTTAAATTTTACTAATTTAAAAAAAAAGAAAAGGGAATTAATCATATTGATTAATTCCCTTTTTCTTTGTAAAAGATAATTTTATGAATAGCTATTAGTTAGCATCCCAAAATACTTTATCAAATACAGTTACACCTTGTGGCATGTTATCGTTATTAAAACGACGCTCATCACCTGGATAAGGAAAACGAGTAGCAATAGCAGTAGCATTTGTATTAGCAGCTACACTAAGACTAGGAATTCCTTTTCTTCTAAAGTCATTATAAACCTCTAACTGAGAGTATAATGCAATATACTTTTGAGTTAAAATTTTCTCTAAAGTAATTGTTGCAGCAATTTCAGAAGCATTAGCTGTAATATAAACAGCATCAGGAGTACCAGCAGCATCAAGAGATGCAGAAACCGCTTCATTATATGCAGTAGCAGCACGAGCAGCATAACGGCTGGTCGTTTAGCTGTTGATGAGGAAATGATGACCGAAATATCTAATGTTCACAAGGCTATTCAGCCTCAGGA
>CAKZLT010000233.1 GCA_937127195.1 uncultured Saprospiraceae bacterium | reverse complement strand
CCAAGTATTTTTAATGTGATTAACTATCACTGCAATCTGTTACAATCAGAAAAAATAAAGTTGTATAATGGTGCAACTTATTTATTTTTCTTCACTTATGTTATTATTTAGTATCGTGTAAACTAAGTTTTTTGCTTTTTTGAGAAATACCGTAGCGCGACGAGCCTCGTCGCCACACTAACAAAAGCCACTTTTAATAGTCGGGCGACGAAGCTCATCGCGCTACGTTCGCTTTAAAAAAATTAATTTACACAGTATTAGAAGTCAAACTATTGCATTTTGTATGATTTCAAATAACTACTTAATAACTCACGTTACGCAAGACTTTGTAGTTTAGCCTTTTGCTTGGTGTATGGAAACCACCGAGGTTTCCATGTTACTAACAAAAGTACTTTTGCGTAACATCAATTAATAAAACGTTCAAATCCTTTTTAAGTCACTACTCATTTAATAATAATTCAACGGTTTCTTCAAACTCTTTCTTAAAATCATCATACTTACTCGTCGCAGGTCCAGCAAAGCCAGTATGGATTTTACGTACTTTTCCTTTTTTACCAATAAAAATCATCGTCGGATAAGAAATAATTGCATTGAGCATTGGCAATGTTTTGGCAGCTTCTATCTTAGAAGAAGTCCCTGCAATTAACATTTCATAAGGCACATCAAAACGTTTTTTCATTCGATTAACAGCCGCTGCGGCTTTATCAAATTCGCTATGTCTTTCGTATGCTAACCCAATTACCGCCAAATTTTCGTTCTTATTTTTATTCAAATAATCTGACAAAAACATCGTTTCATCTCCACAGTTTGGACACCATGTACCCAAAATCTGAACGATTTTAACCTTTCCATCATAAGCCTCATCTTTCAAAGAAACAGGTTTATTCTCCGTGTTTGGAAACGAAAATGCTAGTTCGTCATACCCTTCTTTTAAGTAAGTCAATTCATATTCACTAGCTAACTCAACATTAGAATTGCGCTTCGCTTCCCAAAGTGTTCGATAATGATTCCCCGAACGAAATGAACCTATCAAACTACTATCTTCCATGACTTTTGCCTCAAACAAAAAGGCATGAGAACCATCAAAAGTCGAAAGATATAATCTGTCTGCTTGTATCGTTCCTTCCAGATAACGATAATTGCCTGTCTCTGTTAAGAATGTACCTGTTAAGTAATTTCCATCTTGTTTGAACTCTCCAATTGCCTTATATGGCTCATCTGTATCCAGTCCAAAAGTCACTTCCCATTCGCCAGAAACATCCATTTTAGGCGATTTACGCAACTGACTAAAGCGATAATTTTGTCCTTGTTTGGCTACAAAAGGAATAGAATAATCATCTTTGGTCGTCAAAATATACTCACCTTCAAATACATTTTCCTCAAATCGACCTTGAATATAAGCGTCATAATGCGGAAAATCAATTCGTAAATTATTGTGTCCATTCGATTTATCTCTATAATAAGAAATGTGTTCCGTTGGCACTTTAATTCGCTCTTCGCCATTGATAATTTCTATAAAAAAACTATCCATAGACGTATGCGTTACTTCAAAAATAAAAGGCAATTCGCCTTCTGAAACTTCTTCAAATTTAAATTTTTGGATTTCTAAAGAGTACTTAGACTTCTTACTACTTGCTTGTTCGCCTTTTCTACCATCCAACAATAATGAAGCTCTCCAAGGCCCAGGCGCTAATCCTTCAAATCGCCCTTCAAATACACAACTATTAAAAGTCGTACTCATCATAATTGCTAGGAATACTAAAGCCGTATTTTTCATTAAAATTTGTTAAAAATTATCAATTTATAATTGAAAAAACTTCACGCTACAAAAGAATTATTAATTATTAATTATTAATTGTTAATTAAAAAACTATTTCCCTCCACCCTTGAATTGGTGTTCTTTATATTTAAAAAGCACATTAAAAGTGGTCAAACTACCATATATTCTTGAAATGTATTGTTGAAGATTAATTTTTTCTTCATCATTCAAGTTTTTGCTACTATTGATACGTTGCTCCATTACACGAACACGATCACGAACCATAACAATTTTATGAAAGAATGTTTCAATTTCTATTTCCTTTGGTTTTAAATCATCTTCATAAGGTTTGAGTATCATTTTACCTTTTTTCCACTTATCTCCCAATGGTATGATTTCGCTAACGTCTGACCATTTTTTAAGAATAGAAACTAACGAACGTTCCATTTTTGAAAAAGTCATGCTATCCTCTGGTTCAATGCGTTCTATAACTTGCCAACTATCAAATTTCTTAGCAAATTCTTTGATACCATAATCTATAAAACATACTTCATAGTTATTGTAATTCAATTTGATGATAACTCCATGACCATAAGAATCATGTCGAATACGAGAACCGATACCTAATAAATTATCTATATTATCCATTTTTTTGTTTTTTATTTTAAAAATATAAAATTAAGACAGGCAAGCAGGATTACAAAAAGAACGCACTATTATTCTCGTTTTTTATTTTTAGAATAAAGCCTACGAAATGCCGTCACCGTAGCGCGACGAGCTTCGTCGCCCGACTATTAAAAGCGGCATTAGTTAGTTACCACGGTTTGAAGTTTTTTTTTAACCAAAGAATAATACAAAGTTATGCTCATTGAAAGCACTAAATAACCTCCAAAACACCATGAAGCATAAGCAAAATAATTATCTAAACCATACCAACCATTCATCATTTTTAGTAAATAAAAACCTAACGCCATTTTTATCAACTCAATAGGAATTGCCAATAAATGCCTATCCATCAATGTCGTATAAGCGAAAATAGAAATAGCCAAAAATACACCGTAAAGCAAAATTTGGTCATAATTAAAATCTGCTATTTGATTAAATAAATACATTTCCATCAAAATATGAAACGTTAATTGAAACCAAAACCAACCTAATAAAAAGGTATTAATGCAAGTTCTGTATTTTTTTTGTTGGTAAACGTCCTCTTTATAATAGAAAATCGGAAATCGTTCGGCAACATCAGCAGGTCTCCAACCTGTTGGCATAAACCAAATTCTAAATTTATCTTTCCAGTTTTGGGCATACCAAGCATCTTTGAGTATTTGCCAAGCGTGCATCCAATTAATCAAAATAGGGTTCCAGGTATTTACAGGTCTTTTGACACCATAAACAGGTGGTACAGCATCTATTTCTTCTTGAAAAGTCCCAAACAGCCTATCCCAAATTATAAAAACTGCTGCGTAATTTTTGTCTAAATATTGCGGATTGATAGCGTGATGCACTCGGTGATGTGAAGGCGTAACAATTATTTTTTCTAAAAACCCCATTTTATTAATCAAACGAGTGTGATACCAAAACTGGGCAAAAAGATGTAAAGGTGCGATAATGCCAATAATTCCAGGTGGAATTCCTACAATTGCCATCGGAATAGATAAGAAAAAATAAACGCCTACAATTCCAGAAATGCTTTGTCGAAGTGCCGCCGAAAGATTAAACTCTTCGCTACTATGATGGATAATATGGCGATTCCACATAATATTAATTTCGTGATTCCAGCGATGTGACCAATAGGCAGAAAAGTCTATTAGGATAAAACCAATGATATATAATAGTATCGTGGATTCAATTTGAAATACTGCAAATTCGTACATCCAGCGATAACTCAGTATGACAATACCTAATCCTAAGACATCCTTGAGTGTATTGGTCATACCTGAACTTAAGCTCGAAATGGTATCTAAACTGTAATTAACGTTTTTTTTGAGTAGCAAGCTGGCTATAAATTCAATAATAATCAATACTGTAAAAAACAGAATTGCATAATTAAGTATAGTTGCATAGCTTTCCATAAAGTTGGATTTGGTTGGAAAATCGCTAATAATAAGGAAAGTTAAAGAGGAATTAAAAAAAGAATGACTAGAAAATGTATTCTCATCATTTTCTAGTCATTCTTTCTGAAAAAAATTCGCCCTATCCTAAATCAAGTGAGCTTCTGAACAATATTTGTTACGCAAAGCTATATTCTAAGTGAAGAAAAATAAATAAGTTGCACCATTATACAACTTTATTTTTTTATTTAAAAGTGCTTAAAAAATTAAGCATAGCACCGCTACGGTTCATTTTTTTAGTGCTTTTAAATAGAACAAAGAAAAAGTAGAATGGTGCTAGTTATTTATTTTTCTTCACTAAAGCCTTCCGTAACGTTAGTTATTAGCATTTTCTTCTGCCATTTTTTTGAGACGCTCTATATCTTTCAATTGCTTTTTAAGAGATTCCATTTGCTGATTATGGTAATTCAACTGCTCTTGAAGCTCATTCGCTACGGTACTCAATAATTTTTGTTCTGCTTGTTTGAGTTGATTTCCAAAGGTCATTTTCTTCATTTCAAGAGATAACTCTCGTTCATGTAATAACTCCCGACCTTGCATCAATTTGGTATTTGCCTGAGAACGAGCAGTCCATTCGTCGTATAACATTTGAGCTTCTCTGTGATTATCTTTATCCAGTTCTTGCTTGATTATATCAAGCCTTTTGCGCTCTGCATCAATGGCTTTTTGTTCATTTTCAAACTCTTTTGCCATTGTTTTTTTCCAATCATCAAGTGTTGAATTTAAGCCCGATACATTAGCTGTTCCCTTTTCCAAAGCCTTCAAAACGCCAGAAACTTCAGTTGTAGAGTCTGTTTGTCCGTAAGAGGAACTCGTTTGAAATATTAAAAAGAAAATCAATAGTAGTTGTGTTTGTTTCATCTTGGTTTGTTTTTTCTTTTTTTATAAAAAAATGTATTTGTTTATTATGTGAAATGAAATTTTAGACATTAAAAATAAACATTATATACTTAATTTTTTCAATAACATTTTTCTAAAGTGCTTTTTTAGCAACTCTATCATAGGATTTATTTAAGAAGCCTTATCTTTGCCCTATCATTTTATAAAAAAGATAAGAAAACAATATGGCAACGAATGCTGATATGCTTATATATGGTCGTCATCCTGTACTGGAAGCTCTAAAATCTGATAAAAGTATAGATAAGGTACTTATATTAACAGGTACAAATAATGACATTGAATTGGAATTAAGAGAATTGAGCAAGAAGAAATTGTTTCAATTACAATATGTTCCAAAGGAAAAATTCAACAAAATTACGACCAATAACCATCAAGGAATTGCGGCTTATATTTCGCACACGAAGTATCACGTAGCAGAATCTCTTTGTAATGGTATTCTTAAAAGAATTAAAAATCCGCTAGTTGTTATATTGGATGGTGTAACTGACGTAAGAAATTTTGGTGCAATTGCGAGAAGTGCAGAATGTGCTGGTGCAAATGCTTTAATCATTCAACATAAAGGAAGTGCGCCTATCAATGCCGAGTCAATTAAGGCATCTGCGGGAGCTTTGACGAAGATGAAAATTGGGCGTATCAATAGTTTGGCTCAGTTAATTGCTCATTTACAAAATACAGATTGGCAAGTTTTGGGTTCTGATTTGAAAGCTACTAAGCCATTAATGGAGGTTGATTTTAATATGCCAACTGCTGTAATTGTAGGCGCAGAAGGTCAAGGTGTGAGTAAATATTTATTAAAATCGGTAGATGAAACTTTTATCATTCCACAAGTTGGCAAGACGGATTCTTTGAATGTCTCTGTTGCTACTGGAATTATTTTGTATGAAGCATTGAGGCAAAAAATGTCTGTAAAAATAGACGTTTAGGTGTCTCTTTTTGAAAGCTAACCGTTTCAATTATTGACAAAGACCTTATAGATTTTGAAAATCTATAAGGTCTAATCACAAACAAATACAATCATGAACAAACCACCAATTTATCTCATTAGCGGCATGGGATTAGATGAACGAATTTTCATGAAATTGTACTTTCCTAATTATTCGGTGCATTTTATTCGGTGGATTGACCCAAAAAAACATGAAAGTATTGAAGATTATGCCCGAAGACTTCTAGAGCAAATCAAACATGAAGGCGATATTACACTTATCGGTTATTCTTTTGGCGGTCTAATGGCTCTCGAAATCGCTAAACTCAAACGTGTCAAACAAATTATTCAGATAGCTAGTATTAAAACAAAAAGCGAAATTCCTCATAAAATACGCTGGAGTTGGCTTCTTCCGCTTTCTTTGATGTTTAAAAAAGAAAATCAACACGTATATAGAAAATATTGGGGAAAATATTTCGGATTATTCACAGAACAAGATTTGGATTTGTTTGAAGATATGCTCAGCACTACTACAAAACATTGTAAAATTTGGTCGGTACAACAGTTTAGAAATTGGAAAAATGAAGAATATCCGCCTAATCTGATACAAATTAATGGTACAAGTGATTTATTATTTTCTCATAAAAAAATTAATCCGCAATACCTTATTCAAGATGGAACGCATTTTATGGCTATAAATCAAGCTCAAAAGCTCAATTTGATTTTAGGAACTATATTAAGTAGTCAGTCAAGTTAATAGTGTCGAGTAGTTTTTTTAATGAAATTTTTCGAGAACGAGGCAAAATTT
>CAKZLT010000232.1 GCA_937127195.1 uncultured Saprospiraceae bacterium | reverse complement strand
TGGGATTTCTAAGCAAAAATCTAAAAGCTGCATGACTTCTTTACTCACACCTTTGACTTCATTTCCCATTACAATCGCGTACTTTTTGCCTTCTTCAACTTTAAAATCCTGCAAAGCAACACTTTTTTTTGCCTGTTCTACCCCAAGTATAACATATCCCTGAGCTTTCAGGTTTTCGACAACCTCAACCGTAGAACCGTGATAAGCCCAATCCATTGATTCCGTTGCACCAATAGCCGTTTTTAGGATTTCGCGATGTGGAGGTTTTGCAGTAATACCACAGAGATATATTTTTTCAAGAGCAAAAGCATCTGAAGTTCTAAAAACAGAACCAACATTTAAAGCACTTCTAACATTATCTAACACAATGACAAAAGGGGCTTTTTGGGTTGTTTTGAAATCTTGAACAGAAAGGCGATTTAAGTCTTTTAGTGATAATTTTTCCACGATTTGGCTTTTGTTAATTGATGTTGCAAATATAAAAAAAGAAAAGAGAAAAGAGACCGCTCTTTGGGCAATCTCTTTTCTCTTTTCTTCTATGCTCTCTTCTTAAAAAAAAGCTACGGCATCGTAATAGAAAAACCATTTTTTTGAATAACTAAAGACTTATTATCCTTCATTGCAAATGCTTTTCCATCTTCAAAAGGCTCAACAATCTGAAATTCAAATGGAACAACAACTTCATTAAATTGATTAATAAACCCATATTTTCCATTGTGTTTTACTGCAAAACAACCTTCACTATATCCTCTAATTACGTCATAAATAAAAGGAATGACAACATTATTATGAATATCAACACATCCCATTTTGCCATCTTTAGTTACCAGAAAGAAACCTTCTGTCTCGGCTGGCAATCGACCTAAAAAGCCGCTAGCATCATCATAAATAGCAGGAATCACTTCTTGTCCTTCAAAGTCTATGTAACCGTATTTTCCATTTTTCTTAATAATAGAAAAACCTTGATTAAAAATAGGTTTCAAATGACCGTTAGTATATTGAAAAGGTGTTACCTTTTTATTCTTTCTATCAATAATACCCCATTTTCCTTTTAACTGAGCTGCAACGATACCATATTCGAAGCGGTAACCCATATTTTCATATTTAAAAGGAATAATTTTTTTATTATTTTCATTAATTACGCCCCATTTTCCTTTTTTCTTTACAACTGCCAAACCATCCTCAAAATTAAGCGCATATTCATAATCAAAAGGAATCACTTCCTCCATTTTATGGTTAATATAACCATACTTTTTATCCTTTCTGGCGTAAGCGATGCCATTATTAAAAGAGCCAATTTCGTCGTAAATAAATTTCACACGAGTTTTTCCACGTTTATTTACCGCACCCCATTTTCTTCCCATTTTGACAATTGCCAAATTAGATTTAAAATCAATAGCTGCATCAAAGTCAAATTTAACTCTTTTGTTATTTTGCTTATCAATGTAGCCATAAAGCCCATTAATACGCGCATAAGCCAATCCATTTCTCGCAAAATTACCTAGTTCAATATATTTAAAAGGTATTACAGTTTCATTTTTGACATTAATTCCGCCCCATTTTTTGCCTTTTCTTACAATAGCAACGCCATTAATAAAATCACGAACTTCATCATATTCATAAGGAATCATATTTTTTCCTTCTAAATTGATGAAACCGTATTTTTTATTCTTAAAAACAGGACAAACACTATTGTAAAAAATGCCCATTTTGTCATACTGAAAAGGAATGACCGTTTGACCTAACATATTAATACAACCATATTTACCATCTTTCATTACAGCGGCTAAATCTTGACTAAAGGGACGAGCGTCTTGGTAAGTAGGAGGAATGATTTCAACTCCTTTTTGATTAATATAACCCCATTTGCCATTTTTGACAACTTGCGCTACTTTTTCACTAAATGGAAAGACATTATCATATAAGAAAAGAGCAACAGTTTTACCTTTTTTGCTAATCGCGCCCCAACGCCTTCCTTTTCTTACAGAAGAAATTCCTTCACTAAAAGAGATAACTTCATCATAAATTATAGGAATCGTTAATTCTCCATATTCGTTAATATATCCCCAATATCGACCTGTCGAAACGGCAGCCAACCCTTCCGAAAAAGGAAGAACTTGATGGTAGATTTTCCTTGCCTCTTTTTGAACTAATTCTTGTCTAGCTTTTCTATTTAACCGCTTGTTCTTGCTCACCAATTGGTCAGAAGAATTACACGAACTTAATAAAAAAGCGACTAGCAAGACTAGTAAAGTCGATTGCTTGCGCATATTAATTGTATTTTTGTTTTTAGTTTTTATATAAAGTGTGACACTTTAATATAAAATTTCGTTCGAATTAGGTTCGTTTGGTGTTTAGAATAAAAGGTTGGTGTTGTTTTGTACAAATATCATCTTTTTTTTATAATAAATAAAATATTTGTATGAATTATTGATAGTTAGATGGTTATGAAATATCTTCTAAAAACAGAACCTATTTATTTATAACTCTTATTTATACTGTGTTTTTCTAAAAGTGTTTCTATTTTTGAAAAAATAAGATATATAGACTTCATTCTAGCAAAATATGACATTTCTTATAAAATTGGTTAATAAGCTAAAAGACTGTATCACTCCCTTATTAGGAAGAAATACATTTTGGCTTTCTAAAAGCTAAAAATGCTCAAATAAGTGCAATTTATGTTATCTTGAATTTCACAATCATTTTCAAAGAACAAAAATTAAGTGTTCATTTTAATCAAAAACGAAGAAAAGAAGTTGGTTTTGTAATCAAAAATTCATTTTTATGATTAAAAAATCATTTTATCGCTTAAATATTTACATTTTTTTTCTTATTTCTTGTAGCTTTGAAAGCTAGTGACTCAAATCATCAATAATTGATACCTTATAATTAAGGTTATTTCATTTTAAAAAAAACAAGGGAATTATCAATTTTTTATGAATTGAACTACTAGAATAAAATGAATAGTAAACTAACCAGAATGTACTAATTTTCATGAAGAGATAAATAAAGAGCATTTAGTAACGTCCAAAAAATAACTCGACAAATGACGAAGTTATTTTTTCTCCGTTACTAAATATGTTTTTATTTCCATCTTTTTTATTAAAAAACTATTGAAAAGTCACGCTTTTGGGTAAATCATCATTACAATTGAAGAAAGCATATAGCATACATTCAAAAGAAGAAGAGATAAATAAAAGTTTTGACCTTTTTCTTAAAAACCTTATCCTACAAAAACCACTTGAATGGGGTATTTTGGATAAGCTTTTACGAAGATATACTGTGCCATGGCTATACAAGAAACTGACTCGTTCAACTTCTTATAGGCATAGTGTAAAACAGCAAATTTCGGAAGAAATCTATGCGAATAGCTTACAAACGTATATTAAGCTAGTGCCTAATGGTACGTTTGAAACAGTGAATAATTTAATTTCCTTAATGTATTCTATCGCTGACAAAAAGCTGAAAGAAACATATAGGCAAATTCAGAAA
>CAKZLT010000231.1 GCA_937127195.1 uncultured Saprospiraceae bacterium | reverse complement strand
GCAGC
Organism: uncultured Saprospiraceae bacterium; assembly: GCA_937127195.1. Classification (GTDB taxonomy): domain Bacteria; phylum Bacteroidota; class Bacteroidia; order Chitinophagales; family Saprospiraceae; genus CAKZLL01. The sequence continues at coordinate 3,483 of CAKZLT010000231.1, read as the reverse complement.
GACGATGTTATTTACGAACCCTCACAATCAAGTTTACAGGCCAAATGATTATTTCGCGAACCCTTTGGTTGGTTTCAAGAAAAAATCCCAAGACAACTAGATGCCATTGTTTTGGGTATGCATGCCAAAGCCGATAATCCAGAGTTGCTAAAAGCACAAGAATTAGGCTTAAAAATATATTCGTATCCAGAGTTTATCTACGAGCAATCGAAAGATAAAAAGCGTGTTGTCATTGGCGGAAGTCACGGAAAAACGACGACGACAGCCATGATTTTGCACGTTTTGAACGCATTAGAAATAGATAATGATTACTTAGTTGGGGCGCAACTCGAAGGATTTACGAGAATGGTGAAGCTCTCCGCAGCACCGATTATTGTGATTGAAGGTGATGAATATTTGGCTTCTCCGATTGTGAGAGAACCAAAGTTTCATTTTTATAAACCACATATTGCAATCCTAACGGGCGTAGCTTGGGATCATATTAATGTATTTCCGACGTTTGAAAACTATGTAGAACAATTCGATATTTTTGTTAATAAAATAGAAGAGAACGGTTTTCTAGCTTATTATAAAAATGATAAAGAGCTAACTCAAATTGTCGAAAAGTCAACTCAAGATGTTCGTTTTCAGGCTTATGATACTTTAGAGCATTCTATTAAAAATGGAAAAACAATCGTCGAGAGTGAAGGAAAGGAAGTAGAATTAAAGATATTTGGCGAGCATAATCTCCAAAATTTACAGGCTGCAAAATTGGTTTGTGAAGAATTGGGTGTTAATGAATCTGATTTTTATAAAGCTATTCAGACCTTCAAAGGTGCTTCAAAGCGTTTACAATTATTAAAAGAAACTAAAAAAAGTATTGCTTACAAAGATTTTGCACACGCACCTTCTAAAGTAAAAGCAACCATAAAAGCACTTGGTCGTCAATATCCTGATAGAAAATTAGTGGCTTGTGTAGAATTACACACATTTAGTAGTCTGAACAAAAAATTCTTAGGAGAATATCAAGGCGCAATGGACGAAGCGGATGTGGCTTTCGTTTATTTTAGCGAGCATACTTTAAAAATGAAAAAACTGCCAGCGATTACAAAAGAAGAAGTAAAAGCAGCATTTAATCATCGAAATATTGAAGTATTCACGGATATGAAGGCATTATTGAAGCAATTGAAAGCTATCAACTTTGACCAAAAGAACTTATTAATGATGAGTTCGGGGACTTTTGACCAAACGAATTTGGATGATTTAGCAGCCGAGTTACTAACTAAATAATCACAAAACATAACAATTTTGGTTAATTTGTTACTAATATTGTAATTCATTCGTTTAATATCCATTGAAATTAATATTTTTGCGCGAATTTAGATTAGACACCTTTTTTTAGTAAAAGCGTTTTACTAGTAATTTTTTATAAAAAAGTAAAAAACGCCAATAAAGGAATTATTAATTTTTAATTACTAATTTTTAATTAAAAATATCAAATCATACTACATTGTCAGATAGCATCGTAATTATACCAACATACAACGAAAAAGAAAATATCGAAAATATTATTCGAGCAGTATTTTCATTAGAAAAAGCTTTTCATGTATTAGTTGTGGAAGATAATTCGCCAGATGGAACGGCGGATATAGTCAAGCGATTGATAAAAGAAGAGTTTTCTGGGCGTTTGTTCATCGAAGAACGCAAAGGAAAACTAGGCTTGGGAACAGCTTATATACATGGTTTTCGTTGGTCATTGAAGCGAGGCTACGAATATACTTTTGAGATGGATGCTGATTTTTCGCATAGTCCAAAGGACTTGGAGCGACTGTATGCAGCCTGTGTCAATGGTGCCGATATGTCGGTAGGTTCGCGTTATGTCAAAGGTGGCAAGCTCGAAAATTGGCCAATTGACCGTATTTTGTTGTCTTATGGCGCGTCTGTTTACGTTCGTTTGGTGACTTGGATACCCGTTAAGGATTCTACGGCAGGCTTTGTTTGCTACACTAAACGAGTATTGGAGGCGATTGATTTTGATAAAATCCGCTTTGTTGGTTATGCTTTTCAGATTGAAATGAAATTCGCAACGCATACGTTAGGCTTCAAAATCAAGGAAATTCCAATTACCTTCACGGACAGAGTAGAAGGTACTTCTAAGATGAGTCAAGGTATTGTAAAAGAAGCAATTATGGGTGTAATTAGAATGAAAACAAGCTACTCGAAGGGGAAATACGCCAATAATTAGAACAGAGAGAAGAGATACTTTTTTTTAACGCGACAATCTTCGTCGTCACACTAACAAAAGTCGCTTTTAATAGTCGGGCGACGAAGCTCGTCGCGCTACGGAAGACACCGTATTTTTATATCAATTCAAAACATCATTCACCATGAAAAAACTACTATTACTACCACTTTTATCGATTCTCCTATACAGTTGCGGTACCGATATTAAAAATAGAAACGCTGAAGTCATTGTCGAAGAAGGCACAGAAGTTTCGGAAACCACTCCTAAAAGCGATGAATTAAAGACTCAAATAGCCGAAGAAGCTAGTAATAAGTTAACGCCTAACTCAATGCTTGGTTATTGGGTTGGTTCTTTTGAAAAAGACAATGATAATGATGATTATAATTATGAAAAAGCCATTTATGTCGATGATGGGTATTTATGGATGAGAGAAAATAAAATCAATATTTCTATTGATGAGATCAACGGTAATCAAGTCAAAGGACATAGTGTTGTCGCTGGAAATGATAGGCCTTTTGAAGGAACAATGGAAAAAGTAGATAACTCTTACTACTTTGAAGTCGAAGAACCTGGTGACCATAAATATGATGGAAAGTTTATTTTTTCTGTGTTTCCTGACCAATTAACAGGAACATGGACGGCATTTAAAAATATTGACATCAAAAAACGAAAGTATCAGCTAGAAAAAAAGACCTTTTCCTATAACCCTGATATAATGCTTGAACACGCTAAGGAATATATCGATTGGGGTAAATATTTAGAAAAAAAAGAAACTTACGACGTAGGTGATGATGAATTTGAAGAATGGATTTCAAGGGAATTTGCTGCCGCTACTCATAAAATTTATGAAATAAACGCTTCTAGTCAAGTACTAACCAAAACAGAAGTCGAAAACCTCAAAAAAGGCGATTTAACCATTATCCGAAATGCCATTTATGCAAGACATGGTTATTCTTTTAAAAATAGACCAATGCGCGTATTTTTTGATGCTCAAGAATGGTATATTCCTGTTCACACAGACATAAAAAGCGATTTCACAGATATTGAAAAAGAAAATATCAAATTACTTTTGCGTTACGAAAAGAACGCTGCTGAATATTATGACCATTTTGGAAGAGGATAGACACCAATGAAAGTATGAATAAAAAACTAACATTGACATTCAAAGGTATCTATTATCTATCAATTGGATACTTTACCTATTTGATGATTTTGATAACTTTGCAATATGTTCCGGTGCAGTTGGATGCTGCTTTTTT